>JAUWDN010000182.1 GCA_030608765.1 Promethearchaeota archaeon | reverse complement strand
CAACTTTGTCGGGCATGATATTATTTAGAATTAAACCAACTATTTATTTTTTCTAAAGATATTTTATAAATTGTCAAATCAAAAATTTTGTGAGAATAGCCCAATAGTATACACAAAATTATATTATAGGAGTATCATATAAAGAAATATAGATATTAGTGAATTGTACTAAGTAAAATATTCCTCTACTTTAAAAAATGAGCCAAAGATTTAGGAAATTTGTAGAAAGGATAGCAAAAGACAACGAATTCAAACCACTAAAGAATAAATTATTATATTTTTTACAAAAGGAAAGCGAACAGAAATACAAAAATTATCCCCGGCTATTAGAGTTAATGCTATCATATTGGCCAAAATATAAAGAAGGCTCTCGAATATCTTATTTGCTTAGAGACCACTACGAAGAAATCTTTTCTTTTTATCTTAACACGATCTTTCCATTCAGAAAACAAGGTTTAACATTATCTTATCCTGAAGCTCCCACTCCTGTTGATTTCAAACTCGTTTACAATTACCACTATAACTTAGCAGAGATTCAAGTAATAGAGGATGTTTCAAAACAGCTAAAAATTGATACAAAAACTGAAAACATCTTGAAAAGAATTCTAATTTTTACCGTAAGTTCATTTAGTCCTATGATTCAACAAATTTTTGGAAGACCATTTGCTTTTCAATTTTCGAACATTGATGCGAATCTATTTAATAACGGAGAATGGGAAGTAATTGCTATAATTTCAGCAAGAGAACAATAATTTTTTTCGTTATAATCCAATTCTAAAAATAAGCTTTAGTATTAGCTATTTAGTTAAAAAAGATCCCAAGTCCATCATTTCACCGTCACCTTTTTTGACTTGGATCTTCCCCTTTATTCCTTTAACCTTGCGCTCTAAATAAATGATTGCGTCTAATGGAATCTTTCTTGGTACCCCTCCTTGTCGGTTGATAATAGCAATTAGGTAATCTATATTTGCTATGACATCAGGGCTTACTAATTCGTTGAATATTGCTTGATATACCATCGGTTCATTTGATTTTATCCTTTCTAAATAAGAAAAAGCGTCTGGTGCTAAAACGACTCTTAACACGTATAAAACTTTATCATTAAACGAAACAACTCTCTCTTGTGTTACTTGGTGTCTTTTTTGAGCATCCATAAGAGCTTTCATTTTTCTCATTCGCAATTTTTCTAATTCGTGTTGCTCATCATCGTTGTTATGTTCATTCATTACTAGTACCTCATCGTTTTAAATAAAACAAAGAATTAAGAATTTACTATTTTCAGAGCAATTTCTAGTGCTCTAATGCCATCATCTAAAGTAACTTCTTGTTCTTTATCGTAAAGAAAATTATTAATTTCTCTCTTTAATGGCTCGTCGCCTCTTAAAGGGGTAAAAGTTGTATCCTTCGTTATTGGGTGTTCGCCTTGTAAATTAATTCCCGTCCGAATATTTATCTGTTGGGTAATAAAATCAGCAGAAATTCCACCAAATTCTCCATTAACATACATCCTTCTGAATTTTGAGGGTGTTAGCCAATTTGATTCGATCTGACCAATAGCAGTGCCAAAATCTAATATAATGAATGCCGCATCCGCGTGGATAGAGTCTTTATAACACTTTTTAACGCCAAACGCGTTTTTAATCTTAGTATCTCCAAAGATTTTTTCCTGTAAATAAATATCATGAATAGATAAATCTAGTATAACACCCATATCCCAATCTCTCTTAGGGTACAACCCAACGCGTTTCGATGCAATTGAGATGATCTCTCCAATCTCTTCAATATGATTTAACAGTTTTTCCACTACGGGATTAAATAATTCAATAAAACCGGGCATAATTCTTATGTTATCGTATTCTTTAAACGAGATTAAGTCTTCCAATTTTAAAGCCATTGGTTTTTCCATTAGGATATCTATTCCCGCCTGTGCAAATTTCTTGGCAATTTTTGGGATTTGTTTTGGTGGTGTTACGATGCTCACAGCGTCAATATTCTCGTTTTTAATCAAATCGTCTACATTGGTATAGGCGTTAACACCTTCATATTGCCCCGTTAATTGTTTTAATTTGGTTTCGTTAGCATCACATATACCAACAAGCTCAGAAAGGTTATCGAAATTTCTTATATGTGCCCTACCAAACCAGCCAGCACCAACAACAGCCGTTCTCTTCTTTTTCATTTCTCTCGATCGAACAATTTATATAGGAAAATAATGCGGGTCAAAATAAGAATTTTATCAAGTTATAAGGATTGCATAAAAACATTTATCAGTTTACATATCTTAAAAATTTTAATAGGTGATTCAGCGAAAATGAGGAAAAATAATGTATTTATTTTCGGACTTTTAATTTGCCTTTTTCTAAGCAGTTCTGCGTTCAATTCTAATTTCATTTTATCTTCAAAAATCATTTTAGAGCCTAATAATTTTTATTTCGACGCTCAAGACTCTAATAACATTAATTTTAATCCAAATTTGGCTCAAGTTAGTGGAAATTTTTCAAACTATAATTTATCCGTAATTATGGACGAATCAAACTCAATGGTGGAGGGTAATTTAACTGTTGATTTCTATAATAACGATAATGTAAATTTTACGCGAATACCTTTCCATATTTATTTATCAGGGATGCAATTCATTACAAGACCAGGGAAAATTGAAATCGTCAACGTAACTGATGTAGACAACCCCAGCATTTCATTCCCTTTTGATGTATATCCATTATCACAATTAATCTGGGTAAACCTTTCAGAAACATTAGAACCTCAAAAAAGGGCACAGTTTATAATTCAATTTAATGCAACCCTTCCCGATGGAGGGATTGATAGAGCTAATTCTTACGGAAGTGATGGAGCCCAATCGCGTATTTATAAGTTTGCGAGTTTTTATCCTATACCGTGCGTTTATGATAATGAAGACGGTTGGAACACAGATTCCTATTTGGATATAGGTGATCCATTTTATTTTGATATGGCTTACTATCACCTTTTTATTGAAGCCCCTAACGGAATGATAATCGCAGCAACCGGAAATTTAGAAGAAAAATTAGAGAAAGGGGCAACTAATTGGTATCATTTTAATCCAGTATATCCTGTTCGAGAGGTCACCTTTTCAGCCTCGCGATATTTTCAAGTGCAATCAAAAATCTCAAATGGTGTGAATGTTTCAACCTATTTCCTTCCGAAAGACGCCTATCTGTGGAATAATTATGCCTTGAATCACGCTGAGGATGCTTTAACTCTCTTTAACAACTCTTTTGGGGAATATCCTTACCCAACACTTAATGTCGTAGAAGAATACACATATTTTGGTGGAATGGAATATCCCCTTCAAGTGTACATTTCGGAAGCAATAGATAGCTGGGGGTATCCTCTCGATGTAGATCGAAGGCTCTTAGAAAAAATAATCGCTCACGAAGTATGCCATCAGTGGTGGTATAACTTAGTTGGAAACGACGAAGTAGATGTAGGATTTTTAGACGAAGGGCTAACTTGTTGGTCAACTGATTATTACGGAGAGTATTATCATGGGGACTGGGAATATTTCCAATATACGCGATATATTGATGAAGTGAGAGTTTACTATGAAGAATATGGATTAAGTTCCAAGATAAATCAAACAGTTTATGAATGCCTAGCTACTAATACTGATTATTACTATGTCGCCTATCATAAAGCACCACTAATTTTTGAAAAGTTACGCCAAACTATCGGACATACAGACTTTTTAGACGGTTTAAAGTTATACTTTGAAAGACACCGATTTGAACTCGTCTTATTATCAGATATTCAGCAGGCATTCGAGGACGTAGTGGGGCAGTCGTTAGATTGGTTTTTTTTCCCATGGTTCGATAATCTCTACCTTCCTAAATATTCAATTACAGAAAATATTTACAATTCTGAAACTAAAAAATTAGATATAACTATTATAGATCTAAACGAGCCTCTGAACGATTATACTTACTCCCAACAAGTTCCTTTAGAAGTATATGATGCCTCAAATTCTTTGATTTTTAGTCAAACAGTGTGGATTAATGGAACTACCGAATTGTCTTTTACTATTTCAAATCAACCAAATAAAGTAAGGTTATTTTATAGTAATTATGTCTTGGTTCAAATTGCACATGAATTTGATCTT
>JAUWDN010000159.1 GCA_030608765.1 Promethearchaeota archaeon | reverse complement strand
CTTTCCCTTTTATTTTCAAGATATTCTTTTAAATAATCGGTACTAGTTCCGATTGTCAATGAGATCGTCTCACCTACTTTATAGTCGTTCTTTTTACGAGAAAATTGAATGTTTCTTATTAAATCGTTAACTACGCGTTCATTTAATAACTCGTCGTCAATGCTAACATCCAGATAAATATTACAGTATTTGTGTTCTATTTTTCTCAAATTATCCGCAGATTTAACCGATTTTTTTATTTCTAATTCCTTTACATTTCCTATTTGCTTAATAATCTCGGGAAATCCTATTTCGGGCATGTCTTCTTTTGGTTCTATAATTATTCGTTTGTTTGGCCATCTTAGCCTTATTTTATTTTCTTCCTTTAACGCTCTAATCGATTCTATTAGGTCTCTTACAAATCTCATTTCTTCTTCTAATTTTGCGTCGATTTTTGTTTTATCGGCTTCCGGCCAATTTTGCAGGTGAATGCTTTCAGTTTCTTCGAAACCCATTGACTTTAAGTGGGGTTTGAACATTTTTAAGAATAATTCTTCGCTGAGCATTGGATTAATAGGAGCTAACATCAATAAAACATTGAATAATATCTTATAAAGTACTGCCATAATCTGGAGTTTATTTGGATCGTCGGAATAGATATCAAGTTTTTCTCGGTTTAACGTAATGTACCATCTACTTATATCACTAACAATTAACTCTCTCAATTCACCGGGAATCCATGGGAGTTCGTATTTATCGGCTAGTTCTGTTATTTTTTCAATAGTAGAATATGTTCTTGAAAGTACCCACTTATCTAATTTGCTTAGCTTTGCCTCGTCAATTTTAACCTTTGAAGGATTAAATTGTGCTAAACCAAATTTCTCGTTAGCGTAAACGTAAACATTCCAGATTGTATTGATGGTTTTATATGTATCTGCGTATTCCTTCGCACTGAAATTTAAATCGCGACCTGGTTGAGTCGCTCCAATACAATAGAAACGGAATGTTTCGATACCCTTTATCTGCGAATATGATTTCTTGCTTTTTATTTGATCTAAGGTACCATTAATAAGATCTTCCGGTAAAAATGCTGTTCCTTTCGATTTACTCATTTTTACTTTATCTCGTAAAACCCAACCATGCATGTAGCAATTGTCGTAATTTTTTTTCCCTGTGGAAACCATTGCGCTACACAACAAGCTATTAAACCACCCTCTGATCTGATCTTTACCCTCAAGTATGAAATCCGCAGGAACCCAAGTGTCGTAATGGCTCTCACCGTCGTATACTTCCTGTGAAGCCCACATTACCGACCCTGAGTCCAACCAAACGTCTAGAATGTCTGGTATCCGTTTTTTTGTTCCTTTATTACACTTTTTACATTTCCAAGTAACTTTATCTATCCAAGGACGGTGCAAGTCTTCTGGGCATTCTCCAGCAATTTCCTTTAGTTCTTTTGCCGAACCTATCACTGTTATATCGTCGCAATCTTCGTTATCACATGTCCATATGTTTAATGGAATCCCCCAAAAGCGTTGTCTCGAGATACACCAATCTTTTAAAGAAGTTAACCAGCTTTTAAACCATCTATTTCCCGCCCAATCTGGAACCCAATATATCTCGGAGTTTTTTTCCAGTAATTCCGAAACTATGCTTTCAGTTTTAAAAAACCATTGATTTGTTGCTCGATAGACTAATTTAGAGTCGCATCTCCAACAATGAGCATATTCGTGTTCTAACTCGCTAGTTAAAAGAAGAGTTCCTTTTTCCTTCAATAAAGCCAAAATTTCTTTATTTGAGTCAAATACAAATTTTCCTTCAAACTTTCCTGCGTCTTTGGTGTAGATGCCTTTAATATCCACAGGTGTAAAAACGGGAATATTGTTAGCTACTCCTACCTCAAAGTCTTCTGGTCCATGACCTGGAGCTGAATGAACTAATCCAACGCCTTCTGAAGCTGAGACATATTCCTCAGACAAAAGAATTGTATGAACAGTTTCACTTTGTTTAGCGAGTTCTTTTTGATAGGGAACTTCGTCTAACAACGGATGTATATATTTTTTACCTTCTAATTCTTCACCGTAAAATTCCTCTACAATCTTATATTTGTAACCTAAATTACCTGATATCAAATGAGTAACGGATGCTTTTGACAAAATCCAATATTCATTTACATCCTCGACTTTAACTTTTACATACTCTGCGATTGGATTTGCCATGATGGCTTCGTTTGCTACTAATGTCCATGGAGTTGTCGTCCAGATTATAAAGTAAGTGTCTTCCATCTCTGCTGATTTTATCTTTAAGAATAAGCTTGTATCTATAACGTTTTTGTACTCGTGTTCGTGTTTAGCTAGAGCTGTAGCACACCTTGGGCAACAATTTAGAGGTCTGAAAAATTGATATAAATAGCCATTTTCATAAGCTTTTTTCAGTGTCCACCAAATTCCTTCAATATAGCTATTTTTAAACGTAATGTACGGGTTATCCCAATCCCAGAAATAACAACCTAATCTTTTGAATTGCTCGTTCATTTCTATAAGTTTTTCTTGAGCATACTCTTTACAACTTTTGATGAATTTGGCAACTCCAAAATTTTGAATCTCTTGCTTATTTTTGATTCCTAAGATTTTTTCCAATTGAACTTCAATCGGTAATCCATGAGTGTCATACCCTGGAGTATCAGTGACTCTAAACCCTCTCATCCTTTTGTATTTAATTAAGTAATCTTTTAAGATTTTATTCCAAGCAGTTCCAAGGTGAATAGAACCCGTAGTGTAAGGGGGTCCGTCGATAAACCTCCAAACATCTTTTCCTTTTTCTTTCTCTCTGATTTTGGAATAAACATCTTCTCTCTTCCAAAAATCCAAAATATTCTCTTCTAATTTTATCAGATTTAATTTTTTTTCCAATGTATCCACGATAACCATCTTAGTAAGGTTGTAATTGTAAAGTAAAATAATTACAAATTAAAAAATTTAACCAATTCACCAAAAAATATACAAGTTTTATCGAAAGATTGAAAAAGTCTTATTAAAATTGATCAATAACAATCATTTCCCTAATCTGGCATCAAACTAGGAGGAGGAGTTTTAAGGCAAAAACCACATTTTCCAAATGATTTTATAGTCTGTTCCCAGCAATGTTTGTGGTATGAACGTTCACAATAAGGACAATCTGTATGGCAAGTTTCCTGTTCTGGTCCCGCTATTTTTAAACTACATGTAGGACAGTCGATTTTATGACATATTACGCAAGAAACTACTGAAACTTCAAAAATCTTTTTGGATATTGCGTTAAACAAGTCTACTAAATAACTAAAAGGAGACCAGTCGTCAAAGAAGTTTTTAAAAGATGATTGAAGATCCTCTTTAATTTTTTCGTGCGATTCTAATTCAAATTCATTAGTGATTTTTATTGAAGGTACTTTCATTGGATAATCAATAGGTAAATCTATCTGGAACTGGAACATTAAATCTTGTGTTTTCATTTTGCCCTTCATATCCACATTCAGTACCGAGGTTGAAGCATTATATTCTATCTTTTTATAATGATCCTTTAATAATTCTATTTCAAAGTTAATTCTTGAGTTTTTATCAACCAACCACGCAAGTTCTCTTATAACCTCAACAGGTTCAGATTCACCATTAACCCAATTTTTATAAGAATCCAATTCAGTTAATGGAGTCATAATAATTTGCTGTAATTGCGAAGATAAATTAATTATCGGGGGTTTAGGATGCGATTCAAGATTCACATCCATCAGATATTCTTTAAATCCATAGGTCACCAAGTGGACTTTTAGCTTTGTTACATCTTCAGAATCGAGATCGCATTGATATTCTCCAAGAATTTTCTTTGATTCCTGCTCTATATCCTTTATGAAAAATAATTTGTTTTCGAGTTCGTGTAAAATATCGACTATATGTGAAGGTTTTTTAACATTCCAATTCCTTAATACTTCCAACTTCTGATAAACATCACCGATAAGATTATAAGCTTCTTCTGGGACATCTACCGATGGCTTCGCAGGATAATTAGTAAAATTTATATGAATTATGAATGTCTTCGCAAGTGTAATGGTTAGATAGATATTTAAATCTCCTTTATGATGAGATTTCTGATCGTACGCGTATTCTTGCTGAATTAAGCCGAGTTCTGTATTTAAAACTACACTAGTTTGCTCGTGATCGGCAAAAAGTTCTGGTTCAGTTAACTTTGGTGCTTCTTGAGATATAATTTCATCAGTTTTTATAGTAGCTTCATCAGATTCTTCTTCATAAAATAAGTTTTCTTGGGATTCAGAGGGACTTACAAATTGTTCGTATTCAATTTCAGGTGGATACGCACTCAAGTCTGGAGTAATATACTCTTCTTCTTTAGTTTCTTTTTCTGTTGATTCTTTTTCATCTCCATCTGTTTCTAAAGATTTTTCTACAATTTTATCGGCTGGAACATTATAGTCTTCTGAGATTGCACT
>JAUWDN010000281.1 GCA_030608765.1 Promethearchaeota archaeon | reverse complement strand
TGATTGGGTTTCATCCGTATTTTGAACGGCAAATATATATATTATTTTTTTTTTCTTTGCTTTAATATCTTTTTTTAAATCGATTATATCATCTCGGATCGCAAATGCTTGCCCCATCAGGTTCATTGCTTTGCTTAATGGATTAATTTGATAATGGATATTGCCTTTAGCTAAAATTGCTCCAATTTTTGCGGACTTTTCTAGCAAACTCGCTCTTTGCATTTCTGCGATAGTTAAATATTGCTCTAAAGTCATAGTAATATTATGGTAATTCATATAAGCTTCTATAATTTGCCCCTTCATTAAACTATCCATTGCTGCTGTATATTCATTTATAGCTTGTAATTTTAAGATATCAGAAAATCTCGAGGTTTTAATAACATTTAATCCCAAAAGATATCCCTGTGTCCCACCTAATATGCTTAAATCTCGACCGTAATTGTTGGCTAATTCGTTCTCATGCGGGACCTCTAGGTTCTTATAAACCTTGTTTAATTCATTCTTAAGCTGAATATGAAAAGTAGGTTTACCTCTCCTCTCATCATCAGCGTCAATAAGATCATCATGAATTAAGTGACCACTGTGTAACAATTCTACTGCTAAAGAAACTTTCCTAATTTGATCTAATTGGTTATCTAAATAAATAGGGTTTACAATACCAATAAACGCAGCGATTAACAAGATCGGATGTAGTCTTTTTGCCTTCTTATTTAGAATAAACTCTTGAAGTTGGGCAAAAAAATCCTTTAAAAGAATTTCGTTCTCATTATCATTTAAATAAAAAAAATACTCTGCTAATTCTTTATCAATAGCTTCCTTCTCAGATTTCAGGAATTTCTCTATCATTTTTAATCAATGAGTTTGTTTAAATAATTTCTATTAATAATAATTAAAGGATAATTTATTTATTTGTGTAAAACAAGATTTTTATTATTTAGAATCCTAATTAAGTTTATGAAGTTAGCAGTTATTTCAGATTCGCACGATAACCGCGATAACATACTAAAAGCAGTCTCTGTAATAAACGAAAAAAATGTAGAAGCACTTATCCATTGTGGTGATTATATTGCACCGTTCGTTAAACTTTGGTTTGATAATCTTAAGGATTCTATAAAAGAACATTTCTATGGTGTTTTTGGGAACAACGATGGAGAAATTTCATATTTGAAAAAACTTTTAGGTCAAATTTGTCAATTTACCGAAAATGGTCATGAACTTATAATTGAGTTAGGAGGAAAGAGGATTTTTGCTTCACACATGCCTAAACAAGAAACATTAGATGCATTAGCAGATTCTGGAAAGTTTGATATTATTCTATCTGGTCACACACATTCAATAGTAAATAAAAAGCATAATGATGTGTTAATTGTGAACCCGGGTGAACTCTGTGGGTATATAACAAATAAATCCACATTTGCGATTATTGACACTGAAACTATGGAAGCTGAAATTATTGAAATTTAATTAAATAGCGTTTAATTTGTTTTCTTAATTTTTTTATATTAGTAAGCGTTAATATATTATTATGAGTTTACCTTTAGAAGGCATAGTTGTTATAGATCTTGCACGAATGCTACCTGGTCCATATGCTTCAATGATATTGGCGGATCTCGGCGCAGAGGTCATTAGAGTCGAGGATCCTAGGTATCCATATGGAAGTCCACCACCGTTTTTTCAAAAAGGTAGGTATCGTGAAAGCGCATTTAATTCGATTATAATGAGGAATAAAAAATCTATAGCACTTGATTTAAAGAAAGAAAAAGCCTTAGAGATATTTTATAAATTAGTAGAAAAAGCAGACATTATATTAGAAACTTTTAGACCAAAAGTAACTAAAAGATTAAAAATTGATTATGATTCTCTTTGTAAAATTAACAAATCAATAATTTATTGCTCATTAACGGGTTACGGGCAATATGGCCCTTATGAGCAGACAGCGGGTCACGATTTAAATTACATTGGAATTTGTGGAATCTTAGATCTAAATAAAGAAAGGGAGGTAGTAGGGAAAAAGGACCAAGAAAGGAAACCAGTTCTTCCAGGAATACAAGCTGCTGATGTAGGAGGAGGATTAGTTTCTACCATTGGAATACTTGGAGCTTTACTTGAAAGAGATAGAAATCCTAATAAAGAGGGTCAATATATTGATATTTCTATGACGGATTGTGTTTTTTCTTTTATGCCAATGGCGGCCGCTTTTCAATTTTCTAAAGGAAAAAACGACGGAATGACTAAACCAAGAAATCCCCTTCACGGAGAGGTTCCATTTTATTCAATCTTTAAAACGAAAGATAATAAGTATATGTCTGTCGGTGCGATTGAGCTAAAATTTTGGCGGGGCGTTTGCGAGGGTCTTGGGCGGGAAGATTTAATACAGAAAGGAAATGCATTGGGAATAGAAAAAGAGGAAGTATTCCGCGAAGTTCAAAAGGAATTCTTAAAGAAAACTCAAAACGAATGGATGAAAATTTTCTCAAATATTGATGCTTGCGTTATGCCTGTAAAAAATTTTAGTGAAGCATGTGAAGATCCGCAAATTAAATCGCGAAACATGGTCGTTGATATGAACCATCCAAAATTTGGTAAAATCCAAAATGTAAGTTCGCCAATTAAATATTCTAGAACACCTTTAACAATAAGGAGTTTAGCACCTAAAGTAGGTCAGCATACGAAAGAAATTCTAAAGGATCTTAACTATACAGAGGAAGATATTAAAAATCTTAAAAAAGCTGGAGTAATATAAACTTCAAATTAAATAGTTTTCAAAACATAATTTTATTTAAGAAAATTATCATAATAATGTAAAGAGGTTAGTATTACCTCATCTAAGTTTATATAAGGTAAAACGATGACTGAAGAAAGGAAACAAGTCACCCAAGAGAAAGATAGTGAAACAAAAATAGGTAAACCCGTAGTTCTCAAAGCAGAGGCTTATAAAACAATAATATTATATGCTAGTAGATATGC
>JAUWDN010000224.1 GCA_030608765.1 Promethearchaeota archaeon | reverse complement strand
ATATGAATTTTATAATTATAATAAATTCGGTTTTAATAAACTTTTTTTCAATAATTTATTCATTATTTAAATCTCGGTAAAACTTCTTATTAATTTTTCCAAAATTCTTAATTATGAGTTTTCGGCTTTCTTCAGGCAATTCTTTAAAAGATTTGATAAAATAAGCTGGTGTTATGTTGTTTAAATCCTTATAGATAACGAAAAGCAATACACTAGCTACTATAGGAGAAATCCAAATGAAAATAAACGACAGAATTGAAATTTTTAATGGTAATGAATTTTCGATTCCTGTACCCGGTAAATAGTACGAAAATCCAGATATCATGTTATTTTCAATAAGTAATACAAAACTAACATTTAACACATTTAAGAGAATAAAGGTAATTAAATTTACGATAGTTACCAGCTTAAATTGCCTTATATTTAGATAAGATATTGTCTTATCTGTATTATTTTTCTTTAATCTGATCGCTATTTTTGCATATTTCCAAATGTCGATTAGAATCCAATAAAACCCAAATGTATAGAAAAATGTAAAAGCTATGTTAAAAAACAAGTCGTAAGTTTCAATAAGCTGAGGATGATAATACGATTCTGCTCCAATCCAAAATAGTAAAATTAACTGGAGTAATGCTGTGAAATTTAATCTATTTGCGTGTTTTTTTTCTAATCCTATAGGAGTATATGTAATTTGATTGTTGTCTAAAAGTATTCTATATCTATTCGTATTAATAATCCTAAAAAATAGAGAAAAGCCAAATGTAATAATGGGAAATAAAAATAAGAAAATATTCTTCCAGGATTGAGTAAGAATAAATAGATACAAAATTGCAAAAATAAATGCATCTCTAAGTAGAGTTTCACTAAGTACTTCTCTTACTTTTAAAAAATCTTCTTTAGAATTATTTTCGCTCATCTTTTTATAAAATTAAGCATTAATAAATAAACTTATATGGTCTTTCAATTTTAATAAGAAAAACTACGATTTCTGTTATGAATTATTCAAACTTCTTCCCATATGAGCAATTTAGGCAAGAACAAGAGAATATTATTATTCAAATTGAAAAGGCTTCAGCAGATAAAAAGAATTCTTTATTATCGGCTCCAAATGGTACGGGTAAGACAATAATTGCTTTAAGTGCGTTGTTACCTTTAGCTTTAAAAAATAATTTAAAGATAATCTATTTATGCCGAACTCATTCTCAGAATACAAGAATAATTAAAGAACTCACGAAAATTTCGAAATTTTTAGTAAAAAACAATACTAATATCAAGGTAAACGGCCTTTCCATTAGAGGAAGGAACGAGATGTGTCTTAACGAAATACTCTTATCATTAAAGCTTAAACCCCGTGAATCAATGGCAGTGTGTGGAGACTTAAGAAAAAACAAGAGTTGCAAGTATTTTCTTAATTTATTAAAAAAAAAAGATATGCACGATAATCCGATCAATATAGCTCCCGATTTGCTAGATAAACCAGTTGATGCTGAAGAGTTAATTCATTTTTGTAGAGATAAGAAATTATGTCCTTATTTTTTGAGCAAATTCCTGTTAAAAGAAATGAAGCTAATAATATGTAATTATCAATGGATTTTCAATCCATTTATTCGTAAAAATTTCTTACAATTTATTGATAAAGAGCTTAGTGACTGCATTTTAGTTCTTGACGAATGCCATAATGTAATTGATATGGCAACAGAAGTAAATTCTGATAGGATAACGCCCTACTCGCTTAGATTGTGTTTGAAGGATTTAGAGATTTATCGTTCAACAAACAATATGCAGAGATTTGTGAAGTCACTTTTAAATCATATAGACAAGAAGAAAAAAAACATAACTGATATAGAAAAAGAAATAGATGCAGAGAAATTTTTAGCTCAAGTTTATACTATGATGCGCTTTTCAAATTTAAATGATTTTAAAAACTTTATTACAGATCTCCAAGATTTTAGCGCGTCTATTCACGAAGAAAAATTAGCTAATGGAGAATTTTCTAGAGATTATTTAGGATTTCTTGCGGAGTTTTGGATTAAATGGATGAAATGTTATTTATTGGATAATTATTTCTTCTGCTACAATATTAAACGGATCAAAGGTAAATCCGCAATTTCAATGGAAATTGTTGCCTTAGATCCCAGAGAAATTGCGATCCCTATATTAAGAGAGTGTTATACTAGTGTGCATCTTTCAGGGACTGTAAATCCATTCGTTTATAACAATTTAATGGGGTTGCAAAATAGCGGAAAATGTTATAAGGGTATTGTTGCTGGTTCACCTTTCCACAAGAAAAACATAAAAGCAATAATTACAGAAGGTGTAGATACTCGTGGGAAGAATCGGAATGCCCCAATGTTTAAAAAGATGCTTTCTAAAATTAATGAAGTCCTTTATTGTACACCTGCGAATGTTGGCATTTTTTGTGCTTCCTATAAAATTCTTAACGCATTAACTAAAAATGGTATTGAATCTATAGCAAGTAAGAATAATAAACAGCTATTTATTGAGGAACCAGGGCTTTCCGCTTCAGAAAATGCCTATCTTGTAAACGATTTCAAATCTATGGCAATTTCCTCTCGCAATGGGGCAGTTTTATTGGGGGTATGCGGAGGAAGAAATTCAGAAGGGGAAGATTATCCAGGTGATCATATGAATTCCGTGGTAATCGCGGGGTTCCCATACCACTTACCTACTCCTCGAGTTGAAGCAAAAATTAAGTACTACGACAAAGTTTTTAATAACCAAGGATGGAATTTTGCTTATTTATACCCCGCTATTCAGAGAGCAAACCAAGCTTCAGGGCGTCCTATAAGGAAAATAGAAGATAAAGGCGCTATAATTTTTATGGATTCGAGATTTAAGCAAAAAGCGAAATGGATATCCGAATGGGTTAGAAAAGAAATAGAAATTGTTCCAGATAAACCTAACGCTCTCCTTCAGAATCTAAATTCGTTTTGGAAAGCAGTTTAACTTCTTTTATAAGGCTGAATTTAAACGATATAATCAATAATGATATCACGGGGAATATAATCATGAAGTACATGGCCATAAAATAATCAAAATAAAATATAGCGAGCAATAATGATATTATTGTTTATGTAATTTACGATATAACTGAGCTAACTTCCTAGAAACTATGCTCCATGTGAAATTTTCCTTCACTCTTTTGTAACAATTTTCTTTAATCTTAAAAAGATAATTTGGGTTTAGAAGAACATGGGATTTAACAACTTCGTCTGGAATTTGATTAACTATATTTAGAGTTTCAGCATCATAAATTGTATGACTTTCAGAAGTTTTAACTAGTTGAGCAACTTCTGAAGATTTTAAGATTGAAATTAATGCATTAGCAAACTGATAGGGGTTATCTTTTTCTATGAGAATCCCTGTGCCTATTTTTGGATATAAAGCAGCATCAATTATAGTTTCTTGCAAACCTCCTACTTTAGTTGCGATGATAGGGATTTTACATGCCATTGCTTCTAATGCCATAATTCCAAAAGGCTCCCATCTCGATAATGCACAATACACATCTGCACTAATATGCGCTAAATAAAAAATATCTGAAGCTACTCCAAAAATTATTCGGAGGTTTTCTGGATATTGTTTTACATAG
>JAUWDN010000046.1 GCA_030608765.1 Promethearchaeota archaeon | reverse complement strand
GAGCATGAAATATACCCAGAAGAGTCATAACAATAGAAAATTCCACATGCCAGAATAAAAAGTTAAAATTAATAGACCTAAACCAATCGTAATCTCTAGCAGTAACTAAAAGTTCTGCGTCTTCCTTTTGAAACTTCTTTAGTAAAGAATTAAACATTACTCCTGTTTTCGGTTCCTCTATATCAATCCAAATTTTTTTATTTATTAAACTCATTTTTCACACATTTTCTCTAATACAATTTTGAAAAATTATTAAAATTGGACCTATTATTGATTACTTCCAATCCTTAGGTTTTTTCTTTAGCAATTTAGCGGGGTTTCCGATAACAATATCGTTTTCATTGGTACTCTTTGTAACCACGCTTCCCGCTCCAACAATAGTTCCCATTTTTAACGTAATTCCCGGTAATATTACTGAGTTTGCACCCAATGAAACATTATCTTCTATATTTGGACCAATTAGAGCAAATTCTTTGCGCGTCATGTATTTATCATTTGTTAATTTACTAAATGGACCCATAAAAACATTGTTTCCGATTTTTGAGTATAGAGGAATATAAACCCCCGTTTGGATGCTTACATCTTCTCCTATAATTGCATTTCCATCAATTACAGTGTTAGTACCTATTAATGTATTGCTACCTATACTAGTTTTTTCTCTAATCATAGCATAATGTCCTGTCTGGCATTTTTCACCCATATTTACTTCAGAGTAAATTATCGTTCCCGCTCTAATTGTGCAATCCCTTCCTATTGTCACTAGAGGGCTCTTAAAATCTGTGATCTCCATCTTATCTTTTACTATTTTTGATAAATCCGCTCTCTGTGGATGTCCAATGATGCAATTTTCACCTACATAAGTACCTGACTGAATCAATGCATTTCCATAAATCTTGACGCCTTTTGAAACATAAACATCACTCTCAATTTTAACTCCCTTTCCTATTGCTGTAAAACTCTCAATATATGCGCTTTCGTGAATATCTGCCTTTTGGTGGAGAAAAGAATAATTATTTCTTTCTAAATTCACTTAATTTTTTCACTTTATATTGGTTTTTAGTTGAATTATTTCATAAAATAATATTAACTTAATTATTTTTCACATATACAAGGAGAAGAACTGCATTTTTTACATTTATTTGGATACTTATCAGATAAAGCTTTTTCTATGTCAATCTCTAAAATATTTGCGATAGAAATAGTCCAAGCAATAATATCTGCTATCTCTTCAGATACTTTTTTCTTATCTATATCTATTGAATTTAATAAGGTAGCTAATTCCCCAATTTCTTCTATTAACCAAATAAAGGTGGAATTAACACCTCTATTTAAATCATTCTGAAGATAAAGCTCTTTTAATAAATCCTGAAAATCTGATATTTTCATAGGCTAGACAACAAATATGTTAAGAAAAAGGATTACGATGGAGTAAATAACCAATTGAAAATCCCCAACCAAGCAAATATCACAATCAAAATTAAAGCTACGGAAAAAACAACAGTAGTTATAGGACTAACTTTAATTCCAATTGAACTATCTTCAAAAAATCTCATTAAACCCGCACCTCCCATAGGCATTGGAGCGGTACCACTTCTTCTTTTTTTACGCCTTGATTGACTGCTTCGAGTTGACATTAATCCACTATCACAATTCTATAATTAATTAAATAAAATAAAAACTTCAAAAATAATAAGTTTTATCTTGATTAATAAAAAAAAATATGATAAATTTTTATTAATGGTATTAATTATTGTTAGTTAATTTGAGTTAGAAAAGGAAATTTATTATGAGAAAAAGAAGTAAAGTCTTTTTATTAATTGGTTTTATATCATTTATTTTCATATTTCAGTATTTTGATAACGATTCCTTAAATCAATTTCAAGATCAAAATGAGTTTGAAATTCCTCAATTATCAGGTAATTTAGAAGGAGCAGACAACATTTTGATAACTCAACTTATACGACGTACTAATTTAAGCACCACTGGTTTAATAAATATAATAGATAAATTGGTAATCTTAAATGAAAATGACAATCCTATTAATTCAATCCTAATCGGAATTCCTTTAAGGGATTCAAGTAATTTAATTTATATTAACGCTATAGGGCAGACAAAAAATACATTGTTAACTGAAAGATCATACGGAATATTGGGTAGTTATGAGATGATAATTATTTATTTTGACTCACCTCTTCTGCCATCACAAGAAACAACAATTAAATTTATGCAAACCTATACCAATTTATTATCCTACGAAATTGCGGAGCTTGAAGGAGGGTTAAATCAATTGATTCATTTCAATGGATTATTGTTTCCGATCTTACCTTATAGGAGTGAAGGAAATATAAAATCAATTTATATAATACCTACTCAGGCAGAACTACATACCCGAAAACAATTCAATTCAATGGGTAATTTAGTTGGCGGTAACGTAGTTTATGATTTAGAGACAAGTTTATCTATTAACCATCTAGATCCATTTTTAGAAAATTTAAACGAGAACAACGAAACTACAGTATCAATAAAAACCTTGCAATTAACAGGTTTAGAGATTGAAAAAATTAATAGAGAAATATTTATCTCTCCATGGGGTATTATTAAAAATACCGAAGAAGTGACAATAGAAAATGTAGGAATTATTGGAGTTGCTTTGTTCTCAGTGAACATACCTGTGGATGCAAAGAATGTAAAAATCTACGACGATTTAGGCGAATTATTTGGAGACATAGTCAATTCTCCTACAGATTCTTCTAAGAAGGTTTTATCCATTCGTCTATCGGGTACCGTTGATTCCAATCGGGTATCTTTAACTCCAAATTCCAAATTTAAGTTTTTCATTGAATATAATTTACCACACGAACAATATGTTTCTTACAATTGGCTCCAACAGTCCATCTCAATCAATCTTCTGATGACGAATTATGATTTTTTAATTCATGAGCAAACAACCAAAGTAGTTATTGAAGGTTGTGGCACCATAGATTACACATCTTCTCCACCAGAAGCCATATTTAAAACTGTTGGTACGAGAATTTTAGTTTATAGTTCCGAAACGGTAAGCCCTTATGAAAAAAAAATAATTCTGTTTACATTTACTGTTGATATCTTTGACTTAGTTCTTAGACCTACCATTTTTATAATGATTATAGCATTCTTGTCATCGATATTTGTTCTGATTATAAAAACACGAAAGAGAGAGGAAGATGAGTCCGTATTCAAAAAAGAATTCATCCCTACGAGCGAAATTAGAGAATTTTGTTCTTTATACGAAGAAAAAAATGCGCTAGTTTTGGAAATTAGAAATGCAGAAAGTGAAGTAAAACGTAAGAAAAGAGCAAAGAAAACATATAAAAGTCTATTAACTAAAAATACAGCAAAAATAGATCAAATTAAAGAAGAAATCCTCCCATTTAAAAAAATATTGATGGAAACAAGCGACACATATGATAATATTATAAAAAAGCTTGATATATTAGATGCTGAGAGAATTAGTGTTAACGATAGTTTAAATCTTTTGGAATCACGATACAAAAGAGGAAAATTACCCTCAAAAGCAGCTTATCAGAAGTTATCTTCTGATTTCTTCAATAGAAGACGGAAAATAGACAGAAAAATTGATAAGTACATACAACAGCTAAGAAGTTATTTATTATAAATCACATTTAATTCGGTGACTTAATGAAACCGTGGTTATGCGATATTTTAGCGTGCCCTATAGATAAATTTTTTCCCTTAGATTTATACATCTTCTCATTTGAAACTACAAAAGATGAATTTAAGGAAATCATTAAAGTTTACGAGAATAGAGATATCAATCGTATTAAAGATGAAGATATTATCCAAATTCAAGAAGAAAAAGGAGTTTTGTATTTAAAAGATGATATAGTAATTGAAAGAAGTTCAGTTGAAGTTTACTTAAATTTAATTATATCAAGTGTTAAAGAAGTTGATAAATTACACGACAAATCATCAATTCAATTAAGTAAACAATGTTTTAGAATTATCAGACAAGACATCAAGGATAAATTAGTAAATTTTGTCGATAATAGAGAATTTGAGAAAATAGAAAATATATTACCAGAGCTATATCTTATAAATAAAATTAAAACCGAAACTGAAATTAATACCGGATTATTATTCTGTGAAGAATGTAAAAGATGGTACCCAATAATCGAATCAATACCACAAATGCTTCCAGATGAATATCGAGATGAAAAAGCAGAAATTCAATTCCTCAAAACCAATAAAGATTTATTAGATTCTGCATTTTTTAAACAAAATTTAAAACCTTTCAATTTATAAGTAATAAGAATTCAAGCCCGGTGGTGTAGTGGCCAAGCATCTGGGGCCTTGAACCCCGTGACCACGGTTCGAAAATTATCGAGAAAACTCTGTAATCGAAATTCCGTGCCGGGCTATCTTTTACCATATTTACAATAAATGAAATTTGGTCACAATTATTTAGGTGTTTATGTTTTCCTAATTATTTTAACAAAACTAATAATTTACAATTTTAGTAATATGCTAAATCAGTTAGAATAAAATAAAAAATTATATTAGAACAAAATTAATTTTTTGTTAATACAAATAAAATGCTTAAAAATACATCAAGTAATAATGATTCGGATTTCTGATTTAAATTGGAATGTTGTTGAAACCATTTACTTAATAATTATTTTTATTATAGGTTTTTCAATTACGATGCTAATTATCCCTTCTATTATAAAGATTATGAAGAAGAAGGGATACATCGGAATTGATATCCATAAAAACTCAAGAACAGAAGTTGCAGAATCGGGTGGAATTGCCCTTGTTATTGGAATTTCATGCACTTCTGTTTTATTAATTATATTTTTTCCAAGTTTCTATTGTGAAATCTTAGTTTTTATTTTGACAGTAGTTTTATCTGGCGTAATAGGTTTTATTGACGATAGAATTAGATTGAAATCAAGATATAAGGTAATTTTAACCCTCTTTACAGGTATTTTGATTTTTCTTGCAAATTTATTTGGTTTTATTCGTATTGAATCCCCTACAATCCCTTTCTTAGGACAATTAAGATTAAGTGTTATCTATCCAATACTAGTCCCTATAATTGTTGCAGTATTCGCAAACACCGTGAATATGCTAGAAGGGTACAATGGTGAAGGATCTGGTACATCAATAATAGCTTTAATTTCGTTGTTTATTTGCTCAATTATATGGGATTCAGCAGTAGGAATGTTATTTACGATAATCTCATTAGCCGTTCTAATACCTTTTTACTTATATAATAAGTTTCCAGCAAGAATTTTTCCTGGAGATGTTGGAACACTTAGTATTGGGGCTATGTTTGCTGGCATTGCGTTATTTGGATCTCTTGAAGCCGCGGTATTTTGTGCTCTATTAATTCATATTTTTAATAGCTTTTACGTTCTGTATTCAGTAAAGGGATTTTTAGAGAGCAGTGAAATTTTAGATAATAAGAGTGATATCATATTGTTGGAAAATGATATTATAAAAGCATCCGATCTAAAAAGCGCAGCTTTAACTCTACCGAGATTAATATTAGCAAAAGGACCTTTAAGAGAACCAGAATTAGTAAAGAATATTTATAGTATTTCACTTATCTGTGGGCTTTTTTCCATTTTAACGACCTTAATAATGGTTATGACATTAGGAACTCTAGATTATACTACGATAATTATAGTAGCCGTTATATTTGGATTTATTACAACAATTATACTGAAAAAATTTCCAAGAATAAGAGGTATTGTAATTCTTATGGTATTTTTAATAGTGATTGGTTATGTTTACCTCGTATGTATTGATTTATTTATAATGCCATTATTCCTTGTAGATATAAATATTTTCGGCTTAATTCTACCCTCAAATATTCTCATTTCTCTAATTCTAGTGATTCCTGGGTTGTTAGCATGGTATTACATTACGATTAAATATTTTTGGTTTGAGATAAAAAAAATGAAGAATTCACTTTAAAGTAATAATAATGGTTCGACATTGACTAATTAAATATGGTTTAATAGAAAATTTTTGCTGTTATTTAAATTAAATATACATAATTAAGGATTAATTGATGTAAATTTGAAAAAATTCACCCGTTTCAGTCTTTTATTTCTCTATTTATTAATTTCCATTGTTTTTTCTCTATTTTCATATTTCTTCTTCTTTATGGCTAATTTCTCAGAGCTTTTAATTGATTGGACTTTTTATGTTATGTTTATTTTTTACTTGTTATCACTTGAAGAATTATATAGATGGGCAAAAAATAGTAAAAGGAGCGAAATGAGCGACTTTGTTGCCATTTTATTCTTTTTTTTTGTGATATTCTTTTTCTCAAAAGATATGCTAACTTCGATTATGGGCGCATTTTCAATTTATTTATGGTTCGGTATATTTGAACTGAAGGATTATCCCGTTTTAAATAAGATTTTAATAATTTCATTAGCAACTTACAATATAATTTTCGTGTCAGGAATAATTTCAAATGTTTTCGGTAACCCCATCATTCTTAACACCGCTTTTTCGTTTTCATTTTGGATTATTCTTGTGTTAGGATTTATATTATTTGGTCGTAAGTATATAGTTATTTGGAGGTTTATGTCCCCTCAATATTTGACATTATTTTTATATATCATTGCCTGGTTAGCTATTGTTTTTATCAACCAATATACTCCTCTTAATTTTATCTCACAGAAAGCTTTGCTTTTTAACACTTTCTCAGTATGGGAACTTTTCATGAATGTGTATACTATATTAATGGCGATAAATTGGATTATTTATTTCATTTCTGGACCAATTTTAGATTTTATGCTTGGAATTAAACCACTTAAGGATAAAAGACTATTAGATTTAATTGAGAAAGTAAAATCAGACCTTGGAATAAAAGGAAAAGTAAAAGTTGGGATAGGTAATTATCCAATAATAAATGCTATGGCATATGGTTCGGTTTTTGATAAAAGAATCGCCCTTATCGCAGAGAATTATAAATTAGTGCCCGAAGATGAAATAAAAGGTATTGTTGCTCATGAATTAGCACATACGAAGGGAAAACACACTTTAATCTTGACTTTTATAACCACTGGTGACCTAATCTTTAGGATGCTATTTGGTATTCCTGCTACATATTACGATTATACATTTGGTAATCCTCAGCTTCCCTTTATATTTTTTATTCTGTTAAACTTACTAATATATATTATCTTGTTTATG
>JAUWDN010000280.1 GCA_030608765.1 Promethearchaeota archaeon | reverse complement strand
CATCCACATCACATTTTGCTTAGCATTAGTCACACAGTTGTAGTGAGTGATAATAGCAGGTTTGGGAACACCTGTTGTTCCTCCAGTCATTAAATAAACGGCCGGATCATTTAAAGGATCAATTTCGACTTCCGGAATGTCAATTTCACCGCGCTTTTGGCTTACATCAAGGAAATTAAGAGCTCCTGGAACCTCTCCCGAAGGAATAGTCCCATCAGCCAGCATTTGCTCCTTAATCGCTGGAGGTATCGCAGCTAAATCAATAATACAGGTAGAAATCACGAAGTCAAATTTATATTTATCTTGTATGGGTTTAATCAAACCATACATTACATCCATACAAATCAATCCTTTGGGTTTCACTTGCTGTAGTACATGAAGAATTTCTAGCGGTTTATATGTAGGATTAATCGGGATTACTATTCCTCCTAATTTAACAGTAGCAAAATATGTGATTGTAAATTGGAAACAATTTGGAAGTAGAATTGCGACAACATCCCCTTTTTTTACTCCTAACCGTGATAAAGAGGTAGCGAGAGAATCCGTATATTTTCGCAGTACTCTATAATTCATGAATGTTTTTGCGAACCATATACACTTATTCTTAGCAAACTCCTCAGTCTTTTGGTTAAACCAGTCGCCTAAACTAATAACTGGAAACTCTGGATGTTTTGGGACGCCATCTTGGTATTTCTTAAGCCAAGGTTTACTATCATCAACATACCATTTAGGTACTGCCATTTTTAATAACCATTTTTAAATAATTGAATTACTTTTAATGTGAATATATTTGATTTTGAGATATATAAATCTATTTTTAAAACTGAAAAAAGAAGTAAAATAACTCTTTAAAGCTATTCTAATAAAATTCTGTCTTTTTCTATGGTTTGCTTATTGTAATAGGAATCTTTGGAAAGTTTTATTCTTCTTACAAAAACAAATGCGATGAGATAAAAAACACCCAAAGATATGAATAAAATGATAATTACATATGGATTTTTTTCGTTTTGACCAGAAAGAATACTTCCTACAAACAAAGAAGCAAAAGCAGGACCCATCGATCGGACGAATGATTCTAAACCATAATAGGATCCAGAGAGTTTGGCCATAGCATCGTCAATATTAGGGGTTTTTTCATTTTCAGCAGCTTCATGAACAAGCGAAGCCATTATCGGAATAGAAAACAAGGGATATGCATACATAGACCCTAGAACCGTACTCCATGAAACTATATATAATATCAATTTTATACCGTACGGGAGGCCACTAATTAAGAAAAATACATCCAAAAAGGAAGCTATAACAGCTAGCAAGATACAAATCGTGTAGGAATTAACGATGTGATTTCTTTTAAGAATTCTTTTCCATACAAAAAACCAAATGAACTTCCCGAAAATGGAGATAAGAATATAAATGAAAAACTCTGACGATTGAAATTCCATTAAATAAGTTTGAAAAGGGAATACTAACACTGCTACAGTTTTTCCACTAACGCCTATAAAAAATCCTGCTACCATCAATTTAACGAAATTTTTATCTTTTGCAGGAATTGACATGCGCTTAAATGCATCCGTAATCTTAGTTTTCTCGTAGTTTAAATTAGAATTTCTATTATGGAAGCTTTCATCTACTGATATAAAGATTATAATTACAGTAATTAATCCAAAAGCAGTAAAGATAATTCCTATTAGAGGAATATATAGTAATATTATTTTTCCAGATGGTTCCCACCATTTGACATTTGTAGGATTACTTAATAAACTATGAATGATTAAAGGAAGGAGCATAGCGAAGATTGAGGCGATAATGGAAAAAGCAGATCGAATTGAGGCAACTTTTTCTCGGTTCTTTTGCGTCTGTGATTGTTCAGGGAGCATAGAAGTATGAACATTGAATATAAGCGCTCGAAAGATTGTCCGAACCATAATTACTCCCCAGAAAAAAAAAGCAGTAGGGAAGTATAAGGAATTATCCGGGGGGCAAAGTGGCGGAAACCATATCATAATCGTTGTAATAGTCCATACGGGCAAACCAATTAACAAAAATGGGCGTCTTTTTCCTAATTTTCCAGGCTTTTTGTTATCTATAATAACTCCAAAAATAATGGCAGCTATAGCACCGATGATTAATTGCGTTGTGACTCCAATTGATACCAAAAGAGCATCTAAATTAATGGTATAGACATAATATTGGAAAATAAATACTTCTGTAAACATATTAGGAAGAGTAAATCCTAAATCTCCAAGAGAATACCCAAATAATCGTTTTCCATGCAGTTCTCGGGGAGTTGTGATTGTACTCATTATAAAGATTAATTTGATGTTTGATGTTTGATATCAGAAAGATGTATAACAGAAATAGTTTGCGTTAAGACTTTGTTTTATGCTATTAGAACGAAAAAGTAATGATCACTATTTACTTCTTATTACTTCTGAGTACTTACCACAACAACTTTTAAATTTTTTCCCACTACCACAAGGACATAATTCATTTCTCCCAAATTTGGGAAATTTAAATGAATAAGGCTCAGTTAGTTTATTTTCTTTTTTAAAATTATCAGCAATGATTTTAAAACGAGGTAGTGTTTTTGTGTAAAAGATTTTCCAACCTTGACATAAATTACTTAACCGTTTAGGAGTTTTTGGTGCCCCATAACGGAATTTTTGACAATCTCCATGGCATAAACTCAGATAAGGACATAGCTCGCATTCTTTGTTCCAGTTTACTTTTTGGCTTCCAAAGTCTTGATATTCTTTAGATTTTAAGATATCCTCCCAAGAATCGGATTTTAAGTTCCCTAATAAGAGATCTTTACGCACAAAAAAATCGCAAGGGTAAACGCTTCCATCATGTTCTACAACAAAATATTGAACACAACTGTCTCCCATATAACAGATATTGTATCGCCCATGCACCAAATATTCCATAATAGAGTCAAATAAGCGAATAGAAACTTTGTTTACATCCTCTTTT
>JAUWDN010000278.1 GCA_030608765.1 Promethearchaeota archaeon | reverse complement strand
TTGTTCTCTGATCTTTCAAAGTCTTTGAATCCCTTTAAATGCTTGAGTTTGCGTTTATTAAGTACTTTAACAACGCCATATGTTACTGTATAGCCTACTATCGGAGATGCTATCCACCACATACTCATTTCTAGTATTGTGATCCATTTTACACCAGTTCCCCCGCCTAATAACATCCCTAGTCCCATAATTCCTCCTATTGTAGCGTGAGTTGACGAAATTGGAAGCCCAAAAGCACTAGATAATATTAACACAATGGCAGTTGAAATTAAAATGGTCATGACAACAGCATCCTGATTAATGCTCGGATTATTATAATCCAATAAAAGGATACTTTCACCGACTGATTTAGAAACGCCTTCCCCTAATAATAATGCTCCACCGATCGCAAAAATCGCTGCTAAGATGAGAATTTGTTTCATATTAAGAATTCGTGATCCATAAAGAGGGGCCATCGTTTCATCGTTGGCGCCTATAGAGAAGCTAATTATTATTGATAATACTAAAAAGATGATTAAGATGTATTCTAACGCCATTTTACCTATCCATCCATTTCTATTTACTAGGGTATTTTATAATCAATCCTCTAAGATAATCAGATGTTTCTTCAGCCCACGATACAATATCATACATATATGTCACTAATTTTGAAGTTAAGTATACCTTAGTGGGATCGTCTTTCATTTTGTATAATTTTCCAAGTAAGTTAAACTTAGCTGTTCGAGCTTCTCTCTTTCTCTCTTCAATTTCATAGGTTATTTTGTAAGCACCGTCAAAATCAGTTTCAATTAAAATAGCACAATTTACTAACTCTTCAACAGCTTGACTGCATGCGCTAAATAGATTTTTGAACTCGTCTTTGATTTCCTTGTAAAGCTTGAAAGGATATACTCCTAAAAACCTCGAAAAGAACTCCATCTTATCGTTTACAGTGTCTATCATCATTAGAATATTATATCTATCTTCTACCAAAAAAGGAAGCGCTTTTTTATCCCTGTAAAGAACCTGAACATATTTCTCTTTAAGCGCATCACAGTTTTTTTCTACTTTAATGACACCTTCCAATGACTCAATCTTTAATTTACCATCTACAAAAGATGAAAGCGCTTCATGTAAGAGTGCGGATCCGTTTAATGTTTCGGCCAAGAATTCTTTATTAACCTCTTCTAATTCATTTTTCTTTTCTTTTAGCAATTTCAATTTATTAACACTCCAAATTTAATGAATCTCTTTGTAAGAAATATTTATTTTTTTTTATATTCTATTTATTGTTTATTCTATAAAAAAGCTTATGTCTTTCAGTATGGTGATACTTGTAAGTTATGCTCTGAATATTAAAAAAAATAAAAAAAAATAAAGCTTAGGTTAAAACAGATTCTTATCTAAAACAATAGTATCGTTCCTGTTTGGTCCTATAGAAACCATAGCAATATCGATCTTAAGTTCCTCCTTAATTGCCTGAAGATAGATTTTCATCGTTTTAGGTAACGAATCATATCCCTGTTTAGCACGTTCAGACCACTCTTCGTCAGTTAGCTTCTTCCAGCCTTCGAATTCTCTATAGATTGGTTTGCAATTTCCGATTATTTCGTGTTGGATAGGCCAACTTTCAAGCTTTTCTCCGTTTAACTCATATCCTGTGCACATTTTAATTGGGGTTATTCCGTGAAGTGCATCTAACAGTGTGATAATTGCTGTATTAATCCCGTTTATCATAACGCCATATTTGATGTTAAAAAGATCTATCCAACCCACTCTTCTTGGACGTCCGGTAACCGTTCCATATTCGTGTCCTTGTTCTCTAATTTGCTCAGAAATATCATTAAATAATTCTGTAGGAAACTTACCTTCCCCTACCCTTGAAGTATATGCTTTTATTATGCCAACTATTTTCCCTATTTTTCTAGGAGGAATTCCGGTGCCCGCACTTATACCTAGAGCATTAGGATTTGATGAGGTTCCATACGGATACATGCCATGGTCTAAGCACAGCAAATTTCCTTGAGCGCCTTCAAAGACCACTTTTTTTCCGGAATCAATCGCTTTATTCAAGTAGTATGCTGTATCCGTAACGTAAGGTTTTAATATTTTGCCAAAAGCTTTATATTCCTCGAACATAGATTCGAAATCCATATCCCAGTCGGGATCGAAAATTTTAATCAAATCTTTTTTGATTCGGAACAATTTCTCCAATTTAGGTTTTAAAATCTCGGGATGGATTAAATCATAGATTCTAATCCCCCATCTACCCGCTTTATCTGAGTATGTTGGACCAATCCCTCTTTTTGTAGTCCCGGCACTATATTTTCCTTTCGCTTCTTCTTCTAACCCATCTAGAGCAATGTTAAAGGGAAAAATTACGTGAGCCGTAGAACTTAGTTTTAGGTTAACCTTTTTTCCTAATTTATTCAAATTGTCAATCTCGTCTAATAAAACCTTAGGATCAACAACACAACCATTTCCTATGATTACTTCCTTCTCTAAAGGCGCTCCAGAGGGAATTAGTTTAAATTTGTATTTTATTCCATTGGCATTAATAGTATGTCCTGCATTATTTCCACCGTTATATCTTACAACAATATCAGCTTTTTGAGCTAGGTAATCAGTTATCTTTCCTTTACCTTCGTCACCCCAAGATAGTCCACAAACCGCAATTGTGTTAAATTCTTTACTCATAATCAACAGACCGTTAACTGTGTTAATCTTATTTGTTTTTATTTAGTGATAAGGGATTATTATTTGATTTTTCTATCTAAAATATAATCCAAAAAGGATTATTCATTAATCTTTATAAAATTTATCTGTTAAAGTTTTAGATAGAATCATTTTTATAGTAGTGTTCTTGTCATATTTATAGTAAAAATGCTGAGAAAAACGATTTTATTTGACTTAAATCATAACGAAATGCTTACACTTGAAGACGAATTTTCTGATTTTTTAAAACTCCTTCAAAATCTCAATCTTAAGATAAAAAAAAACAAAA
>JAUWDN010000247.1 GCA_030608765.1 Promethearchaeota archaeon | reverse complement strand
GATATTTGTTCCAAGTTCCTCGATTTTAATTTCAAGTTCGCTTACTTTAGAGTTTGCGCCCTCGAGATTAGCTTTCAACCCTTCATTTTCAGAATTTAATGTAGCACTATTTTTCGTTTTTTCTTCCAATTTTGATTTAGTGTCGCTAAGTTCCGCTTTTGTGCTAACAAGGCTTGATTTAGTACTATCTAAATCATTTATTGTATTTTCGAGACTTACTCCAGTGGATTTAAGATTACTCTGCGTTCTATTAAATTCATTTTTAGTATCAGTTAGTTGCTTTTCTAAATCGTTAACTTTAGCTCTTAATTCAAGTAAATCTCTACCCTCAACTGTTTGCTTCTTGTCAGGTTTTTCTTCTGCTTTACTCCAATCAATTGACATAATTCAAATCCTTTTTGATATAATTTTGCTTCAATAAATACAGTTACATTTTTTTTATAGTATCGTTAGTATATAAATGTTTTTACAATGTTGTTATTTAACATTCTAATGACAAGATTTATATAAACCGAATTCTTCTAGAGGATTATGCCAACAATAGATTTGAATGAAAAAATAAAAAATGATCTTAAAAAGATTAAAGAAGTATATGGATGTAAGACTTACAGCGAAGCAGTTGCAATACTAATGAGAAGTAATAAAATTGAAGAAATAATAACAAATTTTTTTAGCCATATCATGGGAAAATTGGCACTATTATCCCAATCTATTGATAATATAAAACAATCACAATAACAAAATATCAGATAGTGAGCAATAATTATGAAATTCTTAAATTTTTTATGCTTACTTTAAGATTTCTAATTAGGTTCAAAACTATTGGAAAACTTTATCTATTGCATCTATTAAAATCGCGAGTATCTTCTCTCGATAATTAGGATAAATTGCAACCATTCCGTGGACTTGTATAGGGGGATCTCTTACTACCTCAGATAACATTCTTTCACAGAATTTAGGAGTGAGTCGATTGGGCAAATCCTGCTTGTTTGCGATTCCAATAAATAGAACATCCCTATGTTTTTTCTCTAAAATTTGTTGAATTATCTTCTTACTCTTATTAATATCTCCATAAGTGGAATCAAGCACTAAAAGAGCTATATCAGTTTTATCGAGTAGGCTGTCCCATAAGGATCTAAAATTTGATTGCCCGCCAAAGTCCCAAAACGTAATGGTGCGGTTTACTCCTATCTTTGCTCCGTCAAAATTCGTGATATCTACATTTATGGTTGGTTGATATTCTAAGCTTATATCTTCTCCACAGATAAGGTGTGTGAGAGTGGTTTTACCAACTCCTCCTCTTCCAATTATCGATACTTTTATAGGTTCAAGAATAACATCGTCGAGTTCTCTTTCAAATTCTGTAAATATACCCCGATTTCCAGTCCATTCACCACTCGATAATATTTCTCCAAATTCTTCAATAAATTTTACTTTTATAGTAGTAATTTTCGTGTTAACTGCTGCGTCATCGTCTTCGAGATCAGTACAAACTACAATGATAATCTCATCAATTATGGTGTAAAAATATTTGAATTCATCTGTAGCTGTAGATTTGATGTCGCTTTTACTTATTTCCTTCATAAAACCCGAGAAAGCGCTTAAGAATCCCGCTAACAAATCTCTATCGACATCCGAACTACCGTAATTTCGGTATAATAATGATTTACCGTCACGGGTAAGGATATTGATATACTGAATCAAGGTAATCACAGAGGTTTGAAAAGCGAAAATAATTAACCCAAAAAACTTGGATTTATATTTTTGTGCATTATTTATTTACTTATAAAGAATAAAAAATTGATCTTATATAAAAAACATTATTTTCTTTACTAATAAAATACCTTTAATATACGATAACTCAGAGTGAAACCAATGGATTCGAACGCAGAAGATTTGTCTAGTTCCCTAAAAGAGTTCGAAAAAAAAATGAACGCTTTTTCTTCAATACTAGAAAAATTTGGTTTGGACATTATAACTAAAATGGGACAGACCAATTTGAAAATCACGCAATTAACAGACAAAGTTGAGGAATTAAATAAAGCTACAAATAAAATAAAAGGTTTGGTACCACAATTAATCAAACAAATCAACAAAGAATCTTTAGAAGACGAATTAAATACGATTAAATCGTTAATATTGAATATAACTTCTACTCCTTCAAAAAAACCAGAAGTTGAGAATACGATCGAAAGAGATGTATCAGCAACAGACAAGAAAGATCTAATAGTAAATCAATTAAATGATCTAAAAGCTAATTTAGAAGACGCGGACGACCCCCAAGTTGTTAAAGCAGTTTTAGAACAAATCAAAGAAGATATATTCGAGTTTACGGGAGGTCATAGAATGTTGTATGAAATTTCACAAATAATAACGATATTAGATTCTGCCAATTCATTGAATGATTTAATGGATGATGATAAACAATCTCCAAAAAGTCTTAAGAAACATTTAGAGGAAAAAATTACTTTTTGGGTTAATAAATTAATGATTAAAAATTAGTTTTTAAGAATTTTTAGAAAAAATTTGTTAATTTTAAAAAATATTTTTCATTAAAACATACATTTTTAAAACCTTAAGCTTAAATTGTAGAAGTAAATTGTTAAGAAATATAAATAAGAAGTTCATATTTATTATAATAATAATTTAAAAACACAAGCGATCGAAAATCGTATGAGTAATAACGAGAAAAAAAAAGGAGACCTTGTTTTTACAGGGAAGACTGATGCAATATTTAAGGTTATCGTAATTGGGGACCCCGCTGTTGGAAAAACTAGCCTTCTTACGAAGTTTGCTACGAATCAGTTTGAGGAAAAATATTTACCGACAATCGGTGTCTCAATTTTAAAAGAACCAATTGAATTAGAGGATAAAGACGCCACAGTGACTCTAATGTTTTGGGATATCGCCGGACAACCTCAATTCTATATGCTTCATCGTCCATATTACAACGGTGCAGACGGAATTGTTCTAATGTTTGATATTACGCGCTCAAGCACATTTAGTAATGTTAACAATTGGTATAGTTCCGCAGTAAAGTACGGTCTTAGTGGAGTACCGAGAATTTTAATTGGTAATAAAGTAGATTTAAATGACGAGAGGAAAATAATATTACCCATGGCAGAACATCTAAGCGAGAAATTAAATGCTCCGTATTTTGAAACTTCAGCTTTAACAGGAGATAAAGTTAAGCAAGTTTTTCAGAAAATCGCAGAATTAGTTTATAAATCTAAATAGCGTTCTTTTTTTTATTGCTATCCTATTTTAAAATGATTTCTTTTTTGATTTTAAATTCAGATAATTTCGGTTTCTCCCTCGCAATAAAGTAAATAGAAGTTAGTTTGAACTTAAATGGAGTCCAATTAGTTTGAAGGTTTTTTAAGAGTGTCTCTAGAGGTTCT
>JAUWDN010000302.1 GCA_030608765.1 Promethearchaeota archaeon | reverse complement strand
GTTAAAAAATCTCTTAGAAATCTTTTACAAGGGAAAACTTTACATTCTAAACCCTAATGCTAATGATATTTTAGGAGTTAAATCATATCACTCTTTTGAGGAATTACCCGAAATTCCAGAGTTGGCTGTAATAGTCCTAGGAAAGGATATCCTTGAAGTGGTTGAAAACCTTGGAAAACTCGGTGTAAAATATGTTGCAATTCAAACTGAATTAAAACCAGGTGCTAAGATAAACGATTTAACTTTCAAGCTACATCAGATGTGTATAAAATATGATATCACATATTTAGGGCCGTCTATGTTAGGAATAATCAATTTTAGTGATAACTTTACAACAAGTATTATCCCGGTGCGACAACATATTATGTTGTTAAACAAAAACATTAATGAGGGGATAAGCTTTATTGCTCAATCTGGGGGTTTAGCAGGCGCAATGGGATGGTGGACACCTTCACAAAGATTACCAATTTCAAAAGTTATACATTTAGGAAGAGCATTTCATATTAATGAAGCTGATGTACTTGAATATTTCTTGCACGATGATACAACTAAAGTAATATCCCTTTTTCTAAGAGATATTTCTAACGAATTAATTGAGTCGGTCAAGAAAGTTAGCCTAACTAAACCTATCCTCTTTTATTATGTGGGAAAAGAAGAAGACCAAGAAGAGAAATTAAGGAACGCTGGAGGAATACTAGTGTTAAACTATATCGAACTTTTTGAACTTGCAAAAATATTTTTATGGTGTCCCGAGCCTAAAGGCGTTAATCTAGGAATAATTGGGCCGAGTTCAGGAGCAATTCATTTAATTATAAAAGAAATGAGAAAACAAAATTTAGCGCTTGCCAAACCTAGCGACACTTCAAGGGAAATAATAGAAGACAAGGTTGGAGGATCTACTTGTGTATTTGGAAACCCCGTAGATTATTGGCCTCCAGAAAAATTTGTGGGAATTAAAATTTGTGGAATCTACAACACAGCTTCAGAAGCCTTATTGAAGGATGAGGCTGTTGATGGATTGATCTTAGCGTTAGAATTCTTTACTGAAATCGAATTTGATTTCAATATTTATTCACCTCTTATTAATAAATACCCCAATAAACCAATAATCACTATTTTAATTCAAGCAGAACGCGAAGGGGCAAAAAGAGTAACCAAAACCGCAACAAAATTGAAAATCCCTGTATTTGAAAACGAAATAGAACGGGCTGTTCGTGGTTATAAACTGTTATACGATTATTACTCAAATATTAAAAAAAGAAAGAAAGATTAACTTAAAAAAACATCTTTTAAATCTTCAGGAACCTCGTCGTTTTCATCCATTAAAGATATTGCGTATATTTGATCGCCACATTTACATTGGCGTCCCTCAAATAAGTAAAATTTAAACTCATTTTTCCAATTGCATACATTTACCGTCTCGATTTTGGTGATTTCACCACAAATACAATAGATAGCTAAATCCGCAGAGTAATTTGGGATGATACTCTTAAACTCTGTCTCGGATTCGGAAAATTTGGAATCAGTTAACATTTGATTTATTTTATCCGCAAGGTTATCCTTTAAACTAGGAACAAAACTCGTAATAACTCCATTTTTCCCTTTCATTTCAGTTAATACAATGAAATTTTTCTCAGGCTTTGCGTCTTTTTTCTTTTCTGGAAAGATAGGTTGATTGTATTGCTGTTGAAGGTTTGCAGGGATAGGTATTGGTTCCATGCCTTCGGGGTATTCAAAAGAAACGTAATATTCAGTAAGACCTCTCATTTGTTTTTGGTTTAATACATTTAAATTCTCATAATCTCTATGAAATAGAGAAAATTTAATTAAATCCAATGGCACTTTTAATTCTAAAAGGTTTGCTCTAACATTAGCTAAAATTTCTCCAACATAACTTTTCAAGACCAAAATATCATCTCTGTTTTTGGTATAAAGTTCACTTCGATTTTCCTCTTTAAATTTAAACCACTTTTTAGTAGCAGAATTCCTCACAAATTGAGGTACCATACAAAACACACATAATATGGGAAACATAAAAAAGGTTTCAATTTGTATCCCAAAAATCGGAAGGATGAAAAACAATAAGGCAACACCTAATAACGGTGCTGTAATAATCAAATTTAGATTGCGCAATTTTTTTTCTACTGATTTATTCACTCCTTTACTTTTTGCTACTTCCTCAGTCGTATTCTTTATTCGTTCGATTGCTTCAAGAATTTTCTTATCCTCAAATCCCTTTTTAAGAAGTTTGTCTTCTTCTTCACCAGTATCAAATTTTTCTATTCTTTCTGTCATATTATTTATGTACTGGTCCAATTTACGTTCCTTAAAAGCAAAATCTAAAGCTTCTTCTGAAAAATAATCTAAAAATTTAATTATTGCTAATTTTCCTTCAATGCCTTTAAGATCATCTGGTGTAATACCTAATGCTTGTTGCAATGCTTGGCTTTGATTTTTTCTTGTGGGTCTGGTGAGTCTCGACTTCTTTTTTGGTTCTTCAGTTCCTTCAGATTGTTCACTATTTCTATTCTCGTTTTCGTTCATATTATTCTCAATAATTTCATGCGATTGTTAATTGGGTAATAATTAAGATAACATAATTAACTTTTTGAAAATATTTTCCTTTGAAAAATACCTATTTTTATTCTCAAAAAGAGATTTTAATAAC
>JAUWDN010000235.1 GCA_030608765.1 Promethearchaeota archaeon | reverse complement strand
TGGTTTTGAAAAAGTCCCTCACAGTTTAGAAGAAGACCTTATCCTCGAAATTCGCAAGAGGAAAGGTATGCCGGATCATTTGGCTAATAGTTCAAGCTGGGATCGGTTTATTTACAAAAAGACTTAGATTTTTTTATTATTATTTATTTTATATATTTTTTATTCTTTAGAAACTTTAAAGTAGAGCTCTCTAACTAATTTTTGAAACGCTTCAATAACTCCTTGTCCTGTCAAAGCACTGGTTTTAAAGTATTCGATGATGTTGTGTTCATTTACAAATTTTCCAACATTGAAATCTGAATTAACTTTATCCCTATTAGAAACCAACTCGTTTTCATTAATTAAGTCGACCTTATTCCCAAATAAAGCAATTGGAATATCTCCGCAATATTTTTTCAGTTCATTAAACCACTTTTCGATGTGATTAAAACTTTTTAATTCTTCGGGAGCATGGGAAAACACAATTATCGCCCCGCTACTACCGTTATAAAACTTACGCCGCATCATTTCAAAAGTTTCCTGTCCAGCAATATCCCAGATGAAAAGTTTAACTTGCTTACCTTCTATCATTTCCTCATAATTTGAAAATTGAGCCCCCAAAGTGGAGATATAGTCTTTTTGAAACGATCCGGTTGTATATTTTTTAACTAATGTAGTTTTACCCACAGCTGGATCGCCAACAACAGTTATTTTAAATTTATACTCTTTTTCTTCTATTGACATATTCTTGATAGTAAGAATTTCTTTAAATAATTTTAACTCTAAGAATTGTTCCAAATCTTAACATTTAAAGAATTGAAGATTTATTATTAATAGTAAGGGAATTTTGAAATAAATTAAAGAGAATAATTTTGATGTAAACATGACCGAAGATCAAGAAAATCAAAACGAAGAAGAAAGTAGTATGGAGAAAGAAGAACCAAGAGAAGATCGAGACGACTTAGACATATATATCTCAGAAATGAAAAATCTCGAGACCGATTTTTCTGATTTGGAGGATATTGACCTTGAAGAATTACAAGAAATGCAAGACGCAATTGCTAAGGTTAAAGAACTGGAAAGCTTACAAAATGAAGAAATTATTGAAGAAGAAATTTCAAAAGAATATGAAAGCTTTGAAACAGATATTCAAACAACCGAGCGCGAAGATTATTTAAAGCAAAAAGAAGCTATGATTAACGACTTCTCTGATATTGATAATATTGATTTTGATGAACTTCAGGAAATGCAGAAAGCCATAGAGGCTGTAAAACAAGAAGTAAGCCAAACAACTGAAAATATAACGACTCAATATCCTACTAGCAGCGTTGATTCCTCAGAATTAGAGGAACGTATAAAGCAAGAACTCCTGGAACGAAAACAAAAAATTAAAAAAGAAATAATTACTCCCGAAAAGTTTTTAGAACGTACTAAAAATAAACGCGATAAAATATGGTATCACTCACTTCATTATTTAGTGTATCAAGCAGAAGATAATATCGCAAGTAAAGCATTGCTTTACGAAATGTTGAAGGAAGTTACGAGTAAAAGCCCTATTGACCCTATTCCAGAAAATCAATTCTACTTTGGTTTAGGTTATATACTTAGATTAACTTTGAATGATAAAAAAGTAGTGAAATACATTAAAGGGGGTAAATTTAAAATTAATATTGGAATAAAAGGAATAAGCGATATTTTAGATGAAGTGGGTGAACCAATTAGTACGAGACCAGTTCTAAAAGAGGAAGAAAAGAGAAAAATGTACAAGGAATTTCTCACTGACGATTTTTTTGATCAATTTTAATAATATGATTTGACTAAGTTACAGACAAATCTAACCATATAATTAAACATATATATGTCTAAAAAATTAATTAATTACCATTTAATTTAAAAAAAATTAGAAAAATTTGTGGTTAGTATTGGATATCGTAGATATTTTACAAGGAAGCTTAAGCCTTATTTTTGTTCTAATTTCCTTTTTTATCGGAGTCTCCATCATTTCCAAATATGGTAAATACAAGAATAGATTATATATTCTAGTAGGGCTCACCTGGCTCATGTTGTCCACTCTTTGGCTACCAGAAGCAGCTTCATTCTTAATGAGTTTATTCATTAAGCAAACTCTCGCTATAGAATGGTATTTCATTATCGGTAATGCTTTCGTTCCGGTTGCTTTAATTTGTTGGATTGTTGCTTATACAGATATGGTCAACAAAGATAAACAAAAGATAGCTGTCGCGCTCATTTTAATCTTTAGCATTGTCTTTGAAGGGTTGTTTTTCTACTATTTCTTCTTGGATATTGATTTATTAGGCGAGATTAGCCCGTTAAGACCATTCAGTGCCGATCTGGGGATTTTCTTAGCAATATTATTGTTAATCTCATTTCTGATCATATTTGTGACTGGTATATCGTTTGCTAGAAAATCAATAAAATCTGAAAATAAAGAAGTTAGATTAAAAGGGAAACTCCTTCAATTTGCTTTTATTGCTTTTACAGTTGCAGGCGTTCTAGAGAAAATAGCAAGATCTATTATGGTGGGAACAATCTTTCCTTATCCAGATGTTCTTTTCTTATCAGTGATACTAGTAGTTGTGAGAGTGTTATTAATATCAAGCGCAATTGCATTCTATGGCGGTTTTCTCTTACCAAGCTGGATGAAGGAAATCTTTACCAAATAATTTTTTTTTCTTTTATTGATTAAACACTTTTTCATTAAAAAAATAAGAATTTCTTCGCTTAGTAAACTATGAATGTTAATAAGATTAAAAATATTTAATTAATAAGCAGATATCATCCTTATAGCAATATCAAATTATTCAAAGCCATGAAAGATAAACCTTCTTTGCTGATTATGGGAAATTCAAATGTAGGAAAAAGTTCAATAACAAGACTATTACTACCAAATCCAAAAAAGTTTAAAGGTAAAGCAGGTAAACGACCCGGAAGCACACTATTAATAAAAGCTATAGAATTTCCTCAGATGCCCTATAAAATCGTAGATTTACCTGGATTTGGGTATATGAAAGAGTCTAGCCGCCGAAGAGAGGAACACATAAAGAAACAAATAGTTATCCACATTGAAAAACACCATGATGAATATTTTTTTGGTTTAGTAATACTGAATTCATTAAGAATTGAAGATGAGTTAACAAAATATTTCGTGGAAAACGAGACTGCCATCCCTCTAACTTTTGAATTAATTAAATTTCTAAAGGAATTTGAAATACCACTTCTTGTCATTTTAAATAAAATAGATAAGATTTCAGTTTTCGATAAGAAAAGAATAATTTCATTATTGATCAATTCTGCTAAGGCGTATGGACTAAATCTAATTCATGTAAACGAGAATATCGATAACGATCTCTCTAATACACCATATTTAGAATTCTCTGCGTTAAAGAAAACAAATTTAGACAAATTAAAACGCACTATAAATACACACCTAAAAAATTAAGCTTTCAAACTCTTTTTTGTGTTATTATGGGGTTGTTATTTTTGGGTCTTTGTCTTTATCCCA
>JAUWDN010000040.1 GCA_030608765.1 Promethearchaeota archaeon | reverse complement strand
GGTTGGATATACCGACAAAGAGCCTCAAACAAGTTTGTTTTCATCGTGTTGAGGGATGAATCGGATATAATTCAATGCGTCATTCCTAAAAGTAAAAATCCAGAAATTTTTGAAAAAGCTGAAAAACTGACGATTGAATCTTCAGTTAAGGTTTCTGGCGAGTTAAAGGAAGATGTGAGAGCGCCCAATGGGTTTGAAGTTTCAGTATCGGAGATGGAAATTATCCAAATTGCCGATCCCTTTCCAATAACTGAACACCAATCGCCTGAGCTTTTATATGACAATAGACATCTATGGATAAGATCAAGAAAAATAAACGCAGTTTTAAAAATACGCCACACAATAGTCGGGGCGATTCATAATTTTTTTAGAGGTCGTGGTTACTACGAATTTGATGCACCGATTTTCCAGCCTAGCCAATCTGAAGGTGGTGCTACATTATTTGAAGTTAAATATTTTGATGATATTATGTATCTTAGTCAGACATGGCAGTTGTATGCTGAGGCTGGCATCTTTTCGCTCGGAAAAATATATAATATGGGACCAACATTCCGAGCTGAGAAGTCAAAAACTTCAAGACATTTGGCAGAATTTTGGATGGCAGAAATGGAAGCAGCGTGGATGACACTCGACGATATTACTGAAGTTGCTAAAGATGAAATTAGATTTATTGTCCAAGAAGTTCTGAAGCACAACAAAAAAGAACTTGAAATTTTAGGGAGAGACATTAAATTACTCGAGCATTACGCAAAAGCTGAATACCCTACTATCAAGTATGCTGAAGCATTAGAAATTCTTAACAATAAATATCAAATGAATGTTCCGTGGGGTAAGGATTTAAGAACAAAAGAAGAAGAAAAAATAGCTGAACACTTCAAAGTCCCTGTAGTCGTAACACATTATCCAACAGAGATTATGGGATTTTATAAACCACCAAGCAAGGAAAATCCCAAAGAAGCGTTGTGTTTCGACATGTTAGCTCCAGAAGGCTATTGTGAAATTATTGGGGGCTCGGAAAGAAGTTTATTGGTCGAAGACATGAAAAAAAGATTAGAAGCCGATGGTGAAGACCCTGAGATTTATAGCTGGTATTTTGCATTGAGACGTTATGGCAGCGTCCCTCACTCGGGCTACGGTTTAGGAGTGGAACGTGTCGTCCAATGGATGTGCGGTTTGGATAATATTAAAGACGCTATACCTTTTGCTAGAACTATGCTTCGAAAAGCACCTTAATCTAATAATTATAAATCTTATGACAGAAAACACTGCTTAAAAGAATAAAAACTTATTTGATAGAAATTTTCTTTAGAAAAAAAAAATTATTTTTGATTAATGTTAAGCGGTTTCTGCTTTTATAAATCCGCTTAGCTTTAAGCCATTTATCATCATTTCAATGATAACTACAAAAAAATTCTCGTTCCAAAATTTTGAATTTGGGATTAAGGTTCTACAATAATTGCTTGTTATAAAGTCAATTGATGGGTTTTCATTATACCATTCAATTAAGGAGTCCTTTACTTTAAAGTATAGATCTTCCATTTCATCTAATATTTGTTCAAAGTGTTTATCTTTCCATACTCCAAAATGTGATAATGAGATTGAGTTCAGTTCGCTTCTCGTATCTCGTAATTTATTAAACGTTTTAAGAAGTTCTTGTTCATGAAAATCAGGTGGCATTAGAGGAACAAAAAAGGCATCTTGGTCTAACCTATTTATTGCTGCACATCCAGCGAATAAGTTTTTATTTGTTTTATCAAATAAACCAATAGAATCCATAGTATGTCCAAAAAAATTCATAACCTCTAATTCTAGCCCATTTAAATCAATTATATCACCTTCTCTTAAAGGAGTAACCTCATCTTCAAAAGGGTTTAATTTAATTCCCTCAAATCCATCACTCATTTTATCCGGATGTCTTAGATTATCAATCGCATTTTCTGAAGCTAATATTTCTACATCCAAGTCTTTCATGAATTTATTTATTTTTGAAAGGCCTTGAGCGTGATCCCAATGGGAATGAGTTAATACAATTTTATGAATAGGGTAAAGACCAAAATCTTTGAGTTTTTTTATGACCGTTCGCACCTTTAATGTTTCTCCAACGTCAATCATTAATCGCATACCGTTGTTTTCAATAACGTAAATGGAAAGAAATTTAGGCAATCCCATTGTCATTCCGTCTATTAAATAATAGTTATCACCAAATTTTCCTTCAGAATTTATTATTACTATTTTGATCACCTTCCAATTTAGTGTTAAAATTTTTTTTGCTAATCAATATAGAAAATAGTTTGTTTTGGATTTAAATTTTAAGGATGGAAATAGTAAAATGAATTGAATTAAAAATGAGTAAAGTTTTTAGTTTACCAGAATTTATAAGTTTAAAAAATAAGGATTAACTGTTTTTAATTGATTCTCTTTTAGTGATTTGGTGTCAATGAAGCTCTATGAATACATGGGTTATGAATTAATCGAAAAGATTAAAGATAGAGACATTAAAATACAAGATATACTTGAATCATGTTACAAGAGAATAGATGAAGTTGAGTCTCAACTACACTCATTTGTTAATCTCGATAAAGAAAAGAGTTCAGAAAAAGCAAAAAAATATGATGAAAATTTAAAGAAGGGAAAAAAAATAGGAAAGCTTCTTGGATTACCCTTAGCAAACAAAGATTTAATCTGTGTAAATGGGTTTCCAACGACCTGTGGCTCAAAAATATTGGAAGGATTTCGTCCTCCTTACAATGCATTCGTCATTGATCGTCTAATAAGAGAAGGAGCAATCCATATTGGTAACACAAATATGGACGAGTTTGCGATGGGAGGCTCTACAGAAAATAGTTGTTATGGCCCTACTTATAATCCGTGGGACTTAACTAGAGTTCCAGGAGGTTCGAGTGGAGGGTCTGCTTCAGCAGTTGCTTCAGGTCAATCTGTTTTTGCGTTAGGGAGCGATACGGGGGGGAGTATTAGGTGCCCTGCAGCATTTTGTGGAGTTGTAGGGTTAAAACCGACCTATGGCAGAGTGTCACGTTATGGGTTAGTTGCATTTGCAAATTCATTGGATCAAATCGGTCCGATTACAAAATGTGTTTACGATTCAGCCTTAATCCTTGAGATCATATCAGGTAAAGACCCTCTCGATTCTACTTCAGTTAATATAAAGGTAGATAAGTATACGGAAGAAATAAAAAAACCTCTTGAAAAAAAAGTTCTTGGAGTTCCAAAAGAATTTTTTGGTGAAGGGATTGAAAACGAGGTAAGAAGTTCTATAAATAAATCAATCGAGAGATTAGAAAGCTTAGGAGCGACTACAGTTGAAATTTCAATTCCACATTTAGAATACACCATTGCTACATATTATTTATTGTGTATGTGTGAAGCAAGCTCGAATTTAGCTAGATACGACGGATTAAGATATGGAAAAATCAGCGATGATCTTTCCAGCAATGTTTATGATGCGTTTAGTAGAACGCGAGGAGCTAATTTTGGTCCGGAAGTAAGAAGAAGGATTTATTTAGGAACGTACGCCTTATCGGCAGGATATTATGATATGTTCTATATTAAAGCCTTGAAGGTTAGATCTTTGATTAGAAATGATTTTATCGAAGCTTTTAAGAAATGCGATTCTCTAGTCTGTCCAACTATGCCCTCAACAGCATTTAAGGTTGGATCCTTAATTGATGATCCTCTGGAAATGTATACACAAGATATTTTAACTTGTTCTATCAATTTAGCTGGAATACCAGCACTTTCAATTCCTTGTGGGTTTGATAGCAATAATTTACCTATAGGTTTTCAGATTATAGGAGACTATTTCGATGAAAAAGGTATTCTTAATATTGGTTTTCAGCTTGAACAAGAATTAGGAATTTATCGAAAAAGACCCCCATTAACAACCGGAGGTAAATAATCTGAGCAACCAAGTTAATGAAGTGATTATAGGATTAGAGGTCCATATTCAATTGACTAATCTAAAAACAAAACTTTTTTGTAGCTGTAATAATGAATATCGTAATGCGAATCCTAACACGGTTGTATGTCCTATTTGTTTAGGTTTACCCGGTTCACTTCCAGTAGTTAATCGAAAAACTGTAGAATTTGCTACCAGATTAGCATTAGCTTTAGAGTGCGATATTAACCACCAATTTTGGTTTTTTCGAAAGAATTACCATTATCCAGATTTACCTAAAGGGTTTCAAATTAGCCAATACAACAAAGCGGGTGGTAAAGCTTTTGCGGATGGTGGAAAAATTACAATTAGATTAAATAATCATAAGAAGGATATTATTTTAAACAGAATTCATCTCGAAGAGGATCCCGCTCGGTTAGTTCATAAAGGAAGTATAGTTTCTTCGCCATTCACATTAGTAGATTACAATCGTTCAGGTGTATGCCTTATTGAAATAGTATCTGAGCCGGTTATTAGCTCTCCAGAGGAAGCGAGAGAATTTCTAAAACAGTTAAAATCTATTGTTCAATATACCGGGATTTCAAATCTCGAATTGGAGGGTTCAGTTAGAGTTGATGCTAACATTTCTATTAAAGGACATAAGCGTAGCGAGGTAAAAAATATCAATAGTTTTCGAGAAGTTGAACGAGCATTAAGGCATGAAATTATTAGACAGAAGAACGCAATAAAGAGAGGGAAAAAATTGATCCAAGAGACGAGACATTGGGACGATAAAAGAAGAATCACGGTTTCGTTACGATCAAAAGAATTTGAAGAAGATTATCGTTATTTTCCCGAGCAAGATTTAGTTCCAATAGAAATTGATAACGATTTTATCGATAGAGTAAAAAAAGACCTTCCAGAAATGCCAAATGAAAGAGCTGTAAGACTTCGCAGAGAATATATGCTCTCGGAGTTTGATTCTGAAAATTTAGTTTTAGATAAACGCATAGCAGACTTTTATGAAAATGGGGCAAACGCAGATCCATCCTTTGGATCTAAAGAATACAAACAATATTGTAATTGGGTAATGAATAATATTTCTGGTTGGCTAAATGAGCATAATACAACCATTAACAATACAAAAATAACTCCAAAACATATCGGAGATATAATCAAATACATAAGGGAAGGGAAAATTACTACAAAAATTGCAAAGAGTTTTATTGACGATATAATGCGAGGGAGTTCAGTCTCTCAAATTATTAAAGAGAGGGGGAAAACGCGACTTTCTGATGAAAAAATCATTAAAAAGCTTTGTAGGGAGGTAATCGAAGAAAATCCCCAGATTATTAAAGATTACTTTAAAAACCCAAAGGCTATTGAAGCTCTAATTGGTAGGGTTATGGCAAAAACTAAAGGGCAAGCCGATCCTGCAATAACAAGAGATTTAATGGCGGGATTATTGAAAAAATAATTAAAAAGCAAAGAAAATGATATTTTTTTTATAAATGATTTTTTAACGCTTCGACGGCTGCTCCTAGCTTCAAATTGATTATGCCCAGTTTAGCGTCAGTAGTTGCGATTATTGTTAATATATTTCCTTCAACCTCGGCAAATAATATTCTTCCTTTAGCACTTTCAATAATGGCGTTATAAAACTGCCCTTGTTCAAGTTCTTTTGTTGCTCTTTGAGAAGCTTTAAGGATAAGCGTAACCATAGCAGCAACGGCTTCTGGGTCAACCCAACCCGGTAAGGCAGAACCTTTAATTAAGCCAAATTTCTCGATAATAGCTGCCCCATGGACTCCTTTTATCATCTTAAGATTTTCCAAAACCTCCTGAATCCTTTCTCCACTCATTCAACTCATCTTAATTTATGCATTTAGAATTATTAGAATAATCTTGTTATTGATATTTAAGATTTAATATTATTTATTTTAAGTAGAAATTTTGATTTTGTAAAAAAAAGTAAAATAAGAGATATTAATAAACATTCATTTTAGTAATTCAAATTTAAAATGTAAACAGAGTGGATAATTGAGGATATAAGAATGAATGATTTTAAAAGAATGACGATTTCAGCTCAAAAGGCAATGATTCACGTATTAAAATTGAATAAAGAAGATACTGTATTGGTCGTAACTGACGAACATACCAAAAGTGAAGGTGAGGCTTTTTACACTGCAGCTATTGAGTATGGATGTACAGCGCATTTATATTTATTACCTGAAATTAACCGTCCATTATTAGAAATCCCCTCGGAACTAAGTGCGTTGGTTAAAGGAAAAACAATAGTTATTAATGCATTTAAAGGATTGGGTGAAGAAACTCCTTTTCGACTTAAATGGATAAAAAAAGTTCTTGCTACTAAATCTATTCGAGTAGGTCATTGTCCAGGTATTACTAAATCGATGATGATTGAAGGTCCTATGAATATAGATTATGTAAAAATGGTAGATACAGCAAACAAGATGATTAAAAGTTTTAATAACGCTAAACAAGTACATATCACAGCACCGGGAGGAACCGATATCATTTTGTATGTCGAAGATCGCGGATTTTCAACAGATGTTCAAGTTATTGATGAACCATACTTTGCTAATTTACCATGTGGCGAAATATGGTGTGGTCCTATAGAAACTATGGGCGATGGTTTAATAGTATGTGATGGTTCCATTGGAGATATAGGTAAAGTAAGTAAACCATTGAAAATTTTTATAGAGAAAGGTAAAATTATTAATATTGAAAGTGATGATCAAAAATTAGTTGAGGATATTGAGAAACTAATCAATGTGGATGAAGAGGCTAGAGTTATAGGAGAGTTGGGGATAGGCCTTAACCCTGGTGCTCAATTAAGTGGCAATTTGCTCGAGGATGAAAAAGCCCTTCAAACTGCCCATATTGCTTTTGGGAATAATGAAGATATGGAGGGGGGGCAGAACAAATCAAAAACCCATAGAGATTTCTTATTCTATAGACCAACAATGAAAGTTTCTTATAAGGATGGTTCATCACAGATTTTAATAAGAGAAGGTGAAATCCTTTAATTTCGCTTCTTTTGAATATGAAATTTTGAAAAAATCTCAAAATAAAAAATATTAACAAACCTACATTTAGATAAATCATGTTTAGACAAGCAACCAAAAGCGTTAAGACAAACCAAGATTTATTGATTGATGTTAGCGATCAGATTTGGGGATTCGCTGAATTAGGATTAGAAGAATTTAAATCGTCAAAACTCTTAATTAAAACTCTTGATGAAGCTGGTTTTTCTGTAAAACCTAATATAGCAGATATGTCAACTGCTTTTTACGCAGATTATGGTCAAGGAAAACCTGTTATTGGGATTTTAGGTGAATACGATGCGCTCCCCGGCCTTAGTCAAAAAGCACAGCCTTATAGAGAGGCTTTAGTTAAAGGTGCACCGGGTCACGGTTGTGGTCATAATCTTTTAGGAGTAGGATCGTTAGGGGCTGTACTAGCAGTTAGAGAAGCAATTGATTTGGGTAATGTAAAAGGAACAATTCGTTATTATGGTTGCCCTGCTGAGGAAACATTCAACGCAAAGGGTTATATGATACGAGAAGGATTGTTTGAC
>JAUWDN010000024.1 GCA_030608765.1 Promethearchaeota archaeon | reverse complement strand
TCTTACTCGGGTAAAATCAATTACCTATTTAACAGGATGTTTTGTCCCTTGGAAAAGTGCGATTTTTTTACCGAGAAAAGGTATGGGTGAACCTTCTCTATTTACAGTGCTTTTGGATGTAGAGCGAGTTAAAGCAGAGGGCCATTTAAAAAATGTTAGTGGGTGGGGTCCAATGAAAGGGTTTTTCTGGGAAAAAAAAATTCAGTCTGCGGCAAAAAAAGCGGGATTGTACAATTCAAAGGGACCCGCTCCTAGAATTGGAGTAGAGCTTGGGCTAGACATATGTATTACGGGACAGATGTTGTCATATTCAGAAGCTCAATTGCTCAAACAAATTTTTCCAGGATGTGAATTAATTGATTTTAACGAAAAAACTGAAAGAATTCAGTTTATTAAAGAACCTGAAGAAATTGCTATGTTACGGAAAGCTAGCGCGATCACGGATATAGGCCAGCTAGCAGTCAAAAATACATTAAGCGAACGACCTGAGGGAAAAGTTTTTACCGAAAACGAAATAGCAGGTATAGGAACGCTTGCGATGAGAATAGCTGGTAGTAATTATGAATGGACTTTTACTGGAAGTCAAGAAATAGGTTCTGGTTATCGCGCAAGCTGGACTTTTAATGGATGCACGCCTGCTACAAATAAAAAGGTGATGGAAGGGGAATCATTACTTGTAGATTTACACAGTGAATCTGGTTGTTATCTTGGAGATTTAAGCCATAATTATGTGCTTGGAAATTGCCCCTCTGAGTTAAAAAAGTTTAACGATGTTTATGAGCAATTATGTTACACTCTCATTGATAATATGTATCCTGGAAATACCTTTGAGGAATGTTATCAAGCTGTTAGAAAGGTAGCTGATAAAGAAGGATACGCTAACGATTTATTTTTTGGTCTTGGACACGGAATTGGACTCATAGGAAACGAGTCTTGGCCAGTAGTCGTGCCAGGTAAAGAATGGGGTTCTATGGTGTTCGAAGAAAACATGGTTGAAATAGCAGCTGTTGTTTTCAACCGTCCAGGGCTTGGTGGTTTAAGATTGGAATCTCCAACATTGGTAACTAAAAATGGCGCAGAAGTTCTCCCAAAAACTCCATTTGAAGTAGACTATGTTTAACTTCTTTTTTTTGTATTGGAATACTTTTTATTGGAATACTATGAAAATTAAATCGGAAAATTAGAATGGACCTTGAAGAAGATTTTAAGCAAGAAATCGTATCAATTTTAAAAGAATTAGTTCAAATGCCTTCAGAAAACCCTCCGGGTATAACTAAAGATATTGTAAAATATCTAATTTCAGATGTTTTTAAAGAAAAAGAAGGTTTTCGAAACCAAATCGTTGTTAATAAAAAGAATGGAGTAGAGCTTCATAATCTTATTTCTACAATTGGTAATGGAGAAGAAACAATAACTTTATCCGGACATTTTGATGTGGTACCTATAGGAGATGCTTCTCAATGGAAGATCCTTCCTTTTTCAGCGCAAATCAAAGACGGTAGGTTATACGGTCGTGGCTCGGCAGACATGAAAGGGGGAATCGCGTTTTTAATAGGGACAATCAAAATCTTAAGTAAAATCCCTAAATTTCTAGAGAAATACAAATTAATGTTCTTAGGTACAGCAGACGAAGAAGAAGGAATGACGGGTTCTATTACGCTTTCAAAACAAGAAGTGATGAAAGATTCAATTTTATTAATTATCGCAGAACCGACAAATCTAAAGATAGGAGTTGGAGAAAAAGGATTACTGTGGGCTAAATTGAAGATAACTGGAAAAGCGGCTCATGGTTCAATGCCACAAGAAGGAATTAACGCGATTGAAAGAGCATTAGAGATTCTACCACAATTAAAGGATTTTTTAGGAGATAGAAATAACGATATATTAGGAAATTCTACTTTGAACATCGGTAAAATTAGCGGAGGTACCGCTATTAATATTGTCCCAGACCAAGTTATTTTATATCTTGACTATAGACTAATCCCCGAACTAAACCAAAAGCTTTTAATTCAAAATTTGAATAACCTGCAAAAATCTGAGTTACCTATAAAATTAGAGATTTTTAAAGAACTACCTGCGCTTGTAACAGATTCTAACCATTTATTCATCCAGAACATTAAAGAAATTTCTAAAAACGAGATTGTAGGGTTGTCTTATGCTACTGACGCAGCTCATTTCATTAATAGGAAAAATCCAATTCCCTTTGTGATATATGGTCCGGGTGATCCAAAAAATATTCATAAAACAGACGAATATATAGAAATAGAACAAATTTTTAAAGCAATAGAACACTTAACAAGTGCGCTCCTACTTACTTATCTCAAATAGGAGCAATTAAGAGAAAATTATTAAAGTGTTTTAATGAATTTCTCTACCCTATTCATTGCTTCTTCGAGTTTTTCTAATTTCGTTGCATACGACATTCTTAACATATATTCTGAGTAAGATCCAAAAATATTACCAGGAACAATTGCGACTGCTTGATCTTTCATTATTCTTTTCGAAAATTCAGCACCAGTTAATCCAAACTCGTTGATTTTCGGCATAACATAAAATGCTCCTTTTGGCTTAACAACTTCAAAACCCAATTCGCTTAATCGATTGTAAGCTAATAAACGTCTTTCATCAAAACTCTTTAAGATTTCGTCAAAAAAACTATTGTCCATCTTTAAAGCCTCTAAAAAACCATATTGAGCAGCATGATTTGTGCCTGCAACGGTATATTGATGATACTTTTCCATTGTATCTATTATCTCCTTATTAGCAGCTACATACCCTAATCTAAATCCCGTAGCAGAATACAGTTTTGACATAGCGTTTAAAGTAATAGTCCGTTCAAACATATCTTTTAACGAAGCTGGACTCGTATGCTTGGAATCGTCATAAAGGTAATTTTCGTATACTTCATCGGAAATTAAATATAGGTCGTGAGTCTTAACGATTTCAACAATTTCTTGTAATTCACTTGTATTTAATGAATATCCAGTTGGATTGTTAGGTGAGTTAATTAAAATCGCTTTCGTTTTATCAGTAATTGATTTTTTTATTTTGTCAATATCAGGACTAAAGTCGCTTTTCCTCTCGATTTCAATCACTCTTAAGTCAAAAAAAGCACTTAAATAGAAATAAGAGATAAAATTGGGAGAGGAAATTATAATTTCCTCTCCAGAATTAAAAAGGGAGGCAAAAGCAAGATTAAGAGCTTGGGAACCGCCGTTTGTAACAATTATATTATCTTTCCATGCGGTCTCTATGTTATTCACTGATCTTAATTTGCTTTCAAGTTGCTGTAATAATTCTGGAATACCTTTCGTAGGAGCATAATATGTGATTTTCTCTTTTAAGGCATTGATATTTCCTTCTATTGCGGGTTGAGGTGTTGAGAAATCCGGCTGTCCAATTCCTAAACTGATAACATCAGATCGTCCAGAGGTAAGGTCAAAAAGTTCACGTATTTTTGATTTTGGGGCGTTTCTTATCTTTTTTGATAGTTCTTTCATTTTTACCATTTAATAAAAACAATTTATTATAATAATTAGCAATTTAAAAGAGATTGAATTGGAGATTTCTTATTTTGTTAAGCTTCCTTATATTTTTTCTCCGTAATTTCGTAAAATTTGGTATACTAGATTTTTAAAGGCTTCTTCAACATTTTTTCCGAATTTAGCGCTTGTCTCGATGAAAGCACTAGCACCGATTTGTTTAGCTAAATTTTCACCCTCTTCTTTACTGACAACTCGCTGTTCGTCTAGATCAATTTTATTGCCAATTAAGATATATGCTCCCTCTTTTTTTACGTAATTTTTAAAATCTTTTAACCATTTAGATTCAATCGCGGAAAAACTTTCGTGACGTGTGACATCGTACACGAGTAAACTCCCAACACATCCTTGAAAATACATGCTACGAATAACATTATATTTCTCTTGACCTGCGAGATCCCACATTATTAATCGTACCTTACCATTAACTTTCTCTATGTTCACATCTTTTCGGACTATATTTGCCCCTAACGTAGGTTTATAATCTTCTTGAAATGAGCCTTCTGTAAATTGATTAATTAGTGAAGTTTTACCAACCGCACTTTCTCCCAAAATTGTGATCTTAAAAACATATTCCTTAAATTCGGTGGACATACCTTCTGCTGGCAATTTTACTATTAAAAACTTGTGATTTTTGGAATTGAAATTAATTTGACAAAAAGTATTTTGATTTTTGATATATTTAAGCTTTCGTTATTTTAGGATATAAATGTTTTCTCAATTCGTAATTTCAATACGAAAGAATTGTGATTTGGATTGTTAATATTTTCTTTCGTTTCGTATGGAACTACACGATAATCAGAGGGTAAGCTTTTTTCTAACGAATGGATTAAAAAACTTTTAAAGAGCTCGCAGGAAACTCCGATTTCTGAACAAAACATGCATTTATCAACCCGAATGATGACGGTTTCAGCTCTATTTTCCACTATTTTAACTTGCCAATCAGCAACAATCAAGTTATTTATCTCTTCAACAATCTCTTCAAAAACCTTTCCATAAGGGAATAAATAAAATGAGAATTTTCTCCCAATTTCAGATAATAAATCAGTTGAATCGTACAGTAAACAGTTTTGAGCAGAAATTATCTTTTTAAACGAAAAAAAATCTATTTCCCCCTCGGAATCTACTTCTCGTATATCTTTCAGCTCTAACAGCCCCGCTTCTTTTAAAATCGATTTCATCCCATCGTAATCTAAGTTATCCATATAGGACTGTAATAACGCGGTCAACACTCTGTTTTTGACTGTTCCTCGATATTCCCCTATTATATCCGTTTTGTTTACCATAAAATCTGAATAATAACTACTCCTTTACATATATCTTATAAATAAGAGTCTGAATTTAAATACTATTAGTTAGTAATCCAATTCTTAAGTTCATAAAAATGAAGAAAAAATAAGTAATGAAATAAGATAAAAATTTAAAAAAACGATTATTCTTTTACTGTTTCCAGTAGTTCTTTAATCTCTGCTTGGATAACTTCAGCTTTTTTCGCTTCTTCTCCTTTAACGATGTTAGCCAACTCTAACCTTTCTCTATGAAGCGTATTCATGGCACAAAAAGGTATCTCAAGCGTCTTTGTGTTGTCTTCCGGATCTACTACGCCGTAATGGACTAAGCAGCGACATACTCTGTCTAGATCGAAGTTGTATGCATCTTGAAAATGCATGGCCGAGATCATCAAGTTTCGCGTATGTAAGAAGTTCGCGGCGCTTGCTAAGTTTGGTGAGGCGATAAGTCGCGCAAATCCTTGATAAGTTTTACTCGTTAAGACTTTTTCCGGATGTTTTACATATTTTATTGCACCAGCAAAGTAATATGCTTTCATCATCTGTCTGTATCCTAAATCAGTCATTTCGTCAATAAACTTTCCCAAAGTACTAGCTATAGCTCCGTAATCTTCCAAGTTTATACCTTTTAAGAATCCAGTAGGTTTTGGAATTTCTTTATCTTGAACCATGTCAAAAACTTTGTTTGACCATTCAATAAGCCCTTGCGAGTCAAAATAATCCTCGAGGGATTCCCATTCGCCTTTATCGTTAACTATGATGATTGTAGCAAATCCACAATCTTTATGGCTCGTCATACTAAATTCGGGCATATTATCGAACCAAGCTAATAAACGAGTCATTTTTGCTGTAGTTGCTATAGGATAAAATCTTGCTATAGCATTGTTTGTGTGTTTGTTTATTGCAACTTTTAGATCGGAGGTCGTATACCTCAAGTCCATCAGTTCTTCAAAACTGATCCGCCCACAAAGTGCGACTGGTTGGAAAATTACTCCAGAAACCACATCGTTATTATCCCTCGCAAAGTCTAAAATGTTTCCGACTTCATGGTCGTTAACGCCTTTAGCGATTACAGGAACTAGCATTAAACCGAAATATCCAATTTTTCGACAGTTTTCAATAACGCGCTTTTTTAATGGCCATAAATTAACGCCACGAATCTTTTTCCAAGCCTCTGGATCGTCCGTTGCATCAAATTGTAAGTAGATCGCATCCATACCTGCGTCCTTGCACTTCTGTAAGTAATCAATTGACTTCGCGAACCTTACACCGTTAGTTGTGACCATAACTTCAGTGAAACCAACTTCTTTTCCTTTACGGATGATGTCTGGAAGATCATCTCTCATTGTAGGTTCTCCACCAGATATTTGGAGCATAACAGCTGGAATAGGTTTCATTGACCTGAAGTGTTCCATTATTTGCGTTAATTGATCGAATGTAGGTTCTACAACATACCCTTTCGCGCTTGCGTTCGCAAAGCAAATTGGACAAGTTAAATTACAACGGTTTGTAATGTCAATGAGACAAATATTTGGTGCGCTTTTATGATTTTCACAGAGACCACAATCGTATGGACATCCTTCATTACACTCCTTTATTCCTGAACTAGTATATTCCGGTTGAGTTGAGTTATTTACAGTTGATCCTATGTCATCTGTGAAACTTTCGCCCCATTTGTATTCTTCGGGATCGATTGAGAGTTTATCTTTAAAATGTCCGTGTTCCTTGCAATCTTTTCTCATCATGACCCAATTAGTTTCTGGATCAACGTAAATATCCGCTGGAATTGTTTGTAAGCACTCTGGGCATATGCTTGTCGTCCGTCTTATAATATCTTCTGTCATAAGTATTAATTTAAGTAATTTTTTAAAATTTATTTTATTAAAATAACAATTTGATCAAATAAAACAGCATTCTATTTTAATTTTATAAGAAAATTAATAGTATTTATAGTATTATCGTATAAAAAAGAATTGCTTTACTCCTAAAACCAATCCTTAATTGTTGATTCTCTTCATCTCTATATTTCTAAGAAAAATTATAATTTTTTTCAATTTTAGACCGTTAAAATAGCAAAACCAGTTTAAATAGGAAATAAAGAGAGACTCCTGCCACCAAGACCTAATAAGAAGGTCAGAAATAAAATAGGGGGAGGAGGGCGAAATGAGTGTGTATTACACACTACCAAAAGACAAAAATCCAGGGTGGGGCAGGAGTCATGGTTAGATTTAAATTCCCTATTTTATTATTTTTAAAATTATTATGCTTTATTATTAAAATTATTATGCTTTATTTTTAAATTTCTATCTTCAACGATTATTATATGTTTTACACATATAAATTTTTATCTTATGATATTAATATTTTTCGTCGTATTTAAAAGAATTGTCGATATTTTGAAACTTTTGTCGTAGAAATGAACCTATTTCCCGACCAAAGTATTTTTTCAGTTAGTTACATCAATTAGATTTGTTAACAATTTTTTATTATGTTATATTATCATTTGCAACTTACTGTAGTTTATATATTTTTTTCAAGATTTTTTAAGAATAGGTATAGAAAGAAAGTGATTCAAATGACTGCAAAAGACGAGAAGCACATTAAGATGAAGGAAAAGACTGAAAAGGAATTAAAATTAGATATTTGGACATTAGTATTTACTGGTATCGGCTTTATTGCTTCGTGGATTAACATGTTATTTATATTTGATGCGCCTCGAACAATTGAAGTTTTAGCATTTCTCTCTATTATACTTACGACAATGATTCCAGGTGTAATTATAGCTTTAATTAATAGGTATTGGGGGTATGGTTATTTGATAGGGTTTGCGTGCGCGGGTATCCCCTTTTTGATTATGATTGATCTATTTATTGGTGGCTATACTTTTGCAACCACAGTTTTTATTTTTATCATTTTATGGTTGATTTTTTGGAAAACATGGCGAAGTTTGAGTTCAATTAAAACTGGAGGAAAATAAAGAGTTTCATAATTTAAAAATCTACATTAAGATTACTTACGAAACAAACATAGATTTTTCGAAATGGTGAAATTTGGGGGAAATATTGGTGGAGGAGGTAATTCTATTATTCATAATTCGTTGAAATTGATTTTAATGAATTGGGATGTCTTCGATTACAACATTAACAATTTTATCTATTGCCAAAAATTTGTCCTTTATTGCGTTTATCGAAGTTTCTCCAGAATCAAGAGAATTTCCTAGCAAATATGTTTCATAAAAACAATTTTCTAACTCGTAGCATATTCCCGTGGTATGTAGGATGTCTTTACTTAAATTAAGTTCATTTAACACTGTAGATATTCCCTTAACAAGATCAGGTGTAAATTCAGTTAGTTTTATTAGAATTTTTTTAATATCTTGTGTGTGTGTAGGAAAACAGCTAATTTTGATAGAATCTTCGCGTGAGATGAAAATTAATAAATAGTAAGGAGCGTCATTAATCTCGTTCTTAACTTCTTCGGGGAAAATAGTAGTATTGAAATCATCTTTCGAGAGAATTTTACCAATAGAGATTTTATTTTTTTGTTTTATACTATTATTATTTACAACCATGTTCATCAAAAAT
>JAUWDN010000019.1 GCA_030608765.1 Promethearchaeota archaeon | reverse complement strand
AAGCTATTAATCTTTTTTAGTTATTTAAAGTTAAAAACTGATGATTTTTATTTATTTAATCATATTATATTCATAGAAAATTTATAATATAGAGATTCTTAAAATGTCAAATAGAAAAATTAAAGAAGAAATAATTACGCTACTCATAGAGCATTCTAGAATAATCTATACTGTAACTAGTGATATGGGCGTGTACTACTCCACTTGGGCAGGAGATATTGAATCTAATAAAAAAATTCTAGAAAAGAAAAAGGCGAAAATGCAAATATCTGAACAAGAAGCTGACGAGTTAAAGATACGCCTGATTCAAAACTTTTCAGAAGCAGAGGCCTTCAACCTTGGAGCTTATGTAAACTTGGTACTGAGAATGGATAATATTATCAATTATCCTCTTGAATTTGTTGATATGCTTGCTAACATTAAAATTGGTGTTAACAATGCAAAAGAGATTAAAAAAAAATATCATAAGATAATTAACCAAATTTTGGAAATTGTTGACATTTTAAAAACTGCGATAAAGAACTTAAGAGACAAACCAGATAACGTCTTTGAGAATACAACAACTATTCATGAACTTGAATCCGAGATAGACAGAACTTACAGGCTATTTCTAGAGTTTATTTATTCTAATGTTGAAGACATCAGAACATTATTGAGAGTAAGAGATAGTATAGTTCTTTTAGAACAGATGGCAGATCGAGTACACGATGTTGCGGACATAATGAGGGTATTGTTATACCAATGAGCATTAATTCCCCCTAAATTAGATTATTGATTATAATTGAAATTCTTAGTGATTTTTAGGTGAAGTTCGAATTTATAAGAAATATTAGAAAAATTTATACGCCTACTTTTACTATTCTATTTTAAAAAAAATATTAATAATTACAGTAAAAGTTGAGAATTCTATGAATGGAAAGAAGAAATTTTATGTACTGCTCGGATTGTTCCAATTAGTACTGGTAGCAATTGTATTTCTAAGCGTAGATGGCGTTATAACGATGGTAGCGGCACAAACAGAGAGTTTTGATTATTATAATTCTCCAACAGCCGCCGTATTAGCAATATCAGCAGCAATAGCCCTCGCAGCATCAGTATTAGGAAGTGCGATGGCTATAAGAACCGTAGGTACAGCAGCCATATCGTCTTTATCGGAAAGAGAAGAAAGTTTTTTTAAAGCATTCTTAATTGTTGCTTTGTGCGAAGCTTTAGCAGTATATGGTTTAATTGTTGCCATCCTCCTCTGGACAAAAATCCCAACGCCGATTTAATTTCGTTTATTATATAAATTCTATAGTTAGGTGATTTTTGCACGAGTATAATTATACCATCGTACGCATACACTTTCATCAAGATCGATTTTTTGAAGAATTTAATTATTGATGATGATACCTTACGAAGTTTTAAAACTATCTATAACATCGAAAACTTTATAGAAACTATAAAACCGTATTATCCGAATATAGAAATAAAGGATTATACCATAGAAGAAATTGAAGGAGCTCTAATTAATAATTATATTAAGCTAATTGGTAAAATCATGCAATTTTCTCCTTTAAACATGAGAAGATTCTTAAGAAATTATCTAATGAAGTTTGAAATTCAAAATCTCAAGCAAATAATAATCAGCTTAATTATTGGAATGAGACAAGAGGAAAGGAGAAAAAGTATTAATTTTTCGGTTGAAGTTTATTTAGACAATACAGATTTTATTGAGGAGTTGCTTAAATTTACCTCTTTAGATGAGATTCAGATATTTCTTAAAAAATCTCTATACAATATCCCGATTAGAGAAGGACTTCTTTACTTTAAAAAAAATAAAGAAATTTTTGTCTTAGAAGCATTTTTGGATCAACTCTACTATACACACCTTAGAGCACAAGTGAAGAATTTAGGTAAAAAAGAGAAAATAATGATCTCATTATTTGTTAAATACAAAACTGAAATTTATAATTTAAATATGGTTTATAGAGGAATCAAAAATAACATTGATAGAAAATTATTATCGCAATTTTTAGTACATAATTATTTATTTTTAAATGAAGATAAAATCAATTATTTATTAAATTTTAAGAATCTTGACGATTTTCTCTCAATTGTAGAATCATATTTGAAGGATATAATAAAAGCGGAACAGATTTATATTAAATTAGAAATTGACAATAAGCATATAATTAGGTCGATTGAACAATTTTATATTACTTACTATTTCAAGAAATTTGAAATTAAAATCGACGATATCAATTTTTTCACAATTTCGAAAATCTTAGAAGTCCTGATAAAAAAAGAAAAAGAAGTCAGGTTTGATATCCTACCCCGAGTAATTAAGATCATTCATAAGAAGTATAAAGTATTAAAGAAGTTATAGATATGATAATAGCTTTAAATTAATAAAAAACAACAAAATAGGTTCTGGAATAATGGAAATTTTTAAATGGGTTGAAGAAATTGAAAAAATTTACGATGATTTAATTGAAAAAGCTAAAAAAGGAAGTTTAGAAGATATCCGTAAAGCAAGGACTTCTCAAGAAAAAGATATGGAAAAAATAATTTATAAAAACCAAGAAATTATTAACGATGCTTCGGCTAAAGTTTCAAAAGAAGTTAGTGCAAAATCTAAAAATTTTGAAGAATTAGTAAAGAATTTGTGTAATAAAATTGAAAAGGATTATAAAGATAATAAAGAAGGATTAACAAGTATAATATTTGAAAAATTAGGTTTTGATTTTTAATGCCCGAAGTAAAAATCCATGTTATTGGTTATGACGAAATAGTCTCCTTGTTTGGCCTCCTAGGGATTGAAGGGACGATAGTCAATAGTAAAGAAGATTTTATGAAATCATTTGAAAATTTAATAAAAAGACCATCAATAGTAATGATAATAATAAACATGGAGTTACCAGATGATGTTCTTGATTATTTAATCGATTTTAGGACTAATAATAGGATTCCTTTTATATATTTATTACCTGATATTTTTCAACCAGATATAAGGAATCACGATAAAATATTTGATCTGATTCATGAATTAATAGAAGATATTATATAATTGAAGGTGTTTAGCCATTAGTGAAGGACATGAAATAAAGGAAAAGTTTGGAAAATTAGGATTGCATTTAATAAGTCAAGCTGAAAATGATATAAAAAAGATCAATCAGCAAACACTCTTTCAGATAGCAGAAGCTAAGAAAAAGAACAAAGAGAGAACTAGAGAAAGTTCTTTAAAGATGAAAGAACATTTTAACGAAACCTCTAACAAAGTATTAAATAGTTCTCTGTCTTCCGCTCTATTAAAAATTAAAGAAGAAATATTAAAATCTAAAAATAAGTTAATGGTAGAACTTATTGCTGACTTAACAGATTTAATAAATGACAAGATAAAAAACAACTATTCAAGTTACACAGAGTTTTTGCTAAAAAGTCTTAAGAATATAAAATATATCATCGATAAGCCACCAGAGATTATTATTACCTTAAATTCAAGAGACCACGAATTTTTTAGTCGCAATATTGAGTTGATAGGAACAATCTTTAAGAATAAGATTAAGTTAAAGAAATCAGAGAAAAAATTTACGGGTGGTTTTATTTGTGAAGTGTTGGCAAGTAAAATCTCTTATAATTATACAATTGAAAATCAATTAAAAAAAAAAACCTCAATTATTGAGATTGAGTTTTCGAAGATTTTTTCTGATTCTGAATCAGATATTAAAGATCTCGAAAATAATTACGTTCAATTTATTCAAAATCAGAAACTATCTGTAGATGATTACTTAAAGGATTATGAATGAAACCAAAGAAAAAAATAAGCCCGGATATATCTCATCCATAAATGGAACATTAATAGAGATCAAAGGTTTAGAAAACCAGGTTCGCCTTAATGATTTAATAAGGGAGTCTAAACACAAAATTTTAGGAGAAGTAATCCAAATTTATTCTGATCATGTGATTGCAAAGGTTTTTGAAAACACGTTTAATTTAAAATTAAATGAAGAAGTTATAACTCTACAAGAACCCTTATCAATGGAATTAGGTCCGGGATTAATGGGCAAAATATTTGATGGCATTCAGAGACCACTGGAAGCAACTTTTTTAAAATCTAAAGGTGATGGTTTTTTAGAGAGGGGTGTAGATCTCCCATCATTGTCACGAAAGAAAAAATGGTTATTTAAACCATCAAGGAAGATAAAGGACTATGTAACTACGGGGTATGTAGTAGGTACTGTTCAAGAAACTCCACTTATTGAACATAGAATTATAGTCCCAGTAGGCGTTTCTGGAAAAATAACTTACATTGCTGAGGAAGGGGAATATACGGTAATTGACGAAATATATCGTTTGAAAAGAGGATCAAAAGAGAAAACCTTTAACATGCTTCAAAAATGGCCAATCACTAAACATAGACCTTATAAAAAGCGAGGCTATCCTCAAGAACCATTAATAACAGGGATGAGGGTAATTGATTTATTATTTCCTATTGTAAAGGGAGGAACGGTAGCTGTTCCTGGGGGGTTTGGAACTGGGAAGACCGTTATCCAACAGTCTTTAGCAAAATGGTGTAATGCCGATGTGATCGTTTTCGTAGGTTGCGGGGAGCGAGGGAACGAGATAGCAGATGTCCTCAAACAATTCTCTGAAATTGTTGACCCAAAGAGCGGTCATTCATTACTAGAACGAATTGTAATCATTGCTAATACTTCAAATATGCCTGTATCTGCTCGAGAGGCTAGTATTTTTTCTGGCGTAACTATTGGAGAATATTATAGAGACATGGGTTACGATGTCGCCGTTTTAGCTGATAGTACTTCAAGGTGGGCAGAATCTTTAAGAGAGATTTCTGGGTTATTAGAAGAAATGCCCGCTGAAGAAGGATATCCTGCGTATTTACCTTCTAGAATTTCGAGTTTTTATGAAAGAGCCGGAATAGTTAATCTTTATGGTGATGAAGATTTAGGAAAAGAGAAATATGGCTCTTTAACTATTATAGGTTCAGTATCTCCCCCCTCCGGAGATTTTAGTGAACCCGTAACTTCAACTACTAAGCGCTTTGTTCAAGCATTTTGGGCATTAGACGCAAATTTAGCGTACTCCAAGCACTACCCCGCGATAAATTGGCTAAAATCTTACTCCAAATATCCTGAATTCATATCTGATTGGTGGTATGAAAGAGATGTTTATTGGCCTGAGATAGATATAGATTGGTATGAGTGTAGAAAACAAATAAACAACATATTATCTCAAGAGAATGAACTTAAAAATGTAGTCCAATTAGTGGGTGAAGAAAATTTACCTGAAAATCAACAATTTATGCTATTTATAGCTAAAATAACTAGAAATAGTTTTTTAATTCAAAACGCTTTTGATTCGATCGACTGTTTTACCGGGGTTAGAAAGTTGATTGGGTTTATAAAACTTATTCTATTGTTGTATAACGAAGGTCAACAGTTACTAAATCAAGGGTATTTAATGGAAGAAATTAAGGAGCTCAAAGTTGTAAGAGATATTCTTAGAATTGGGCGTTCAATCCCTAATGATGACTTTGAGAGTTTAGAAAAATTAAGAAAGAAACTAATTAATGAAATAGAATCTTTAAAATTATTACATGGTGTTTTTAAGAAAAAATGAGCGTAATTTATAGAAAGATCAAAAAAATTATAGGTCCATTAGTGTTTTTGGATAATAAACACGACGTACAATATGGTGAGATTGTTAAAATCCATACGGATGATGGAAAAGAACGAACGGGTCAAGTTGTGAAAATGGATGAGAGTACGATAACAATTGAAGTCTTTGAAGATACAGCTGGGCTTTCTTCAGAAAACGCTACTATTGTTTTTACTGAAGATTCGTTTAAAATAAAAATTTCTAGCGATATGTTTGGAAGAGTTTTTAACTCCTTGGGAAAACCTATCGACATCAATACTAAGAAAGTATTAGAGTCTGACATTTTAACTGAGATAGAAAGAGATATAAATGGGTTACCAATTAATCCATTTGCAAGAGAATATCCATCGGAAGTTATTCAAACGGGAATATCTGTAATTGATGGTCTGTTCACGTTAATCAGAGGACAGAAACTCCCCATTTTTAGTGGTCAAGGGTTGCCACATAATTTATTAGCAGCTCAAATTGTAACTCAAGCAAAGGTTTCGGCTGATGAACCGTTCTTAATAATTTTTTGCGGGATAGGAATCATCCAAGATGAAGGGATTTTTTACATGAAACGTTTTCAAGAAAGTGGAAACATTCAGAATATTATTTCTTTCATCAACTTTGCGGACGATCCAATAATGGAAAGATTAATAGTTCCTCGGGTGGCTTTAACAACTGCTGAATATTTCGCATTTGAAAAAGATATGCATGTTCTGGTTATTTTGATTGACATGACTAATTACGCAGAAGCTTTAAGAGAGCTAAGTTCTGCTAAAGAAGAGATTCCTAGCAGGAAAGGATATCCAGGATACTTGTATAGTGATTTTGCGTCCCTCTATGAAAGAACTGGAAAAATTAAAGGCAAAAAGGGAACCATAACACAAATACCGATTCTGACAATGCCGGGAGGAGACATAGCCCACCCTATTCCAGATACAACTGGTTACATTACCGAAGGACAATTGGTTCTAAATAGTAATTTAGATAAAAAGGGAATTTATCCTCCACTTGAGGTTTTAGCCTCTATTTCCCGGCTTATGAAAGACGCTATTGGTAAAAATACCACTAGGGAAGACCACGCGGATGTTAGCTCTCAGTTATTGTCATCTTACTCTGCTGCTCTAGAAGTAAGAGACCTTATCTCCATCGTTGGAGAAGACGGTTTAAGTTTTAACCAGAAAGCATTATTGAAATTTGGAAAGGTTTTTGAGCAAACCTTTTTAAATCAGAAGTACACCGAAGAAAGAGATATAAAAACAACTCTAAATCTCGCTTGGAAAGCATTATCTCATATTCCAAGAAACCAATTATTTAGAATCCGCCAAGAATTCATTGATAAATATTACGTAGGAGAGGTGTAATAGAAAGCGTCTTTTCGTGAATTTAAACCTACAAAAACCAATTTACTCTCATTACAGAAAAGATTATCTTTTGCCATTAAGGGCGAAAACTTTTTGAAATTTAAATTAGAGCAATTGATGCATGAAATCAAAGAAAATTGGGATATATACCTAGAGAATCGAGAAATTCTCATCGATTTATACAAAGAGACTATGATTAACCTTCATCAAACTTATAAAGAAATGGGAAAAAGAGATTTTAATTTAATAAGTAAGTTGAGTAAGCTCCAATATAAGCCAAATATAAATGTAAAGTATTTCAAAAAAATTGGAACATTAATACCTGTAATAGAATATGAATTGATAAAGGAGGAATTACTTCCTGCCTATTCGTTTGAAAATTCAAGTCATTATCTTGATGATTTGTTAATTATATTGGAAAAATTTTTTGAACAAATTATTGTTTACGCCAAATTAGAAGATATTATGTTAAAGATATCTTTTTCTTATAAGAAGATAAATCGAAGAATAAGAGGATTAAAAAATGTAATAATTCCAGAATTACAATTCGATATTAAAAAAATTAAAGATATCTTAGAAGAAAATGAAAGAGAGAACTATGTTCGTTTAAAGAATACAAAAGATTTGATAACTAGAGAAATTCAAAGTGATTGAAAAAATGACAGAAAAAAGTTTAATGGTATTATTTAAGGTTAATGTTAATGAAAATTACAAGGATCTCCTCTTACAACATCTATCCCAACTCAAAATTGTTCATATTAAAACTAAATCTGAGATAAGCGATAAATTTGAGAGGGATGATGATTTATATAAAAGAATTAAAAATTTAGGTCAGAGTTTAGACTCTTTATTCAAGAACCTTGACATTACAGAATCAGATTTCCAAAAATTAAATTTAAAACCTGATGAGCGGCAACAATTCGAAACTAAAGATCTAAACGATTTAATAAACCAACTCGTAAATGAAATTAATTATTTTTCCAATCGTGTTAACGAGTTAAAAAAGTATCGTATCTCTATTGAAATGGAGCTAGATAAAATAAATACAATCCATGGGAGTTATCTATTCTTAGAGAAATATAAATTAACGCGAGACAAATTATCGAAATTCAATCGTTTGGAATTTAAAGCCTTTACTACATTTGCTAAGAATATTGAAAATATTGAAAATATCTTTGAGTTCTCTTATTTTCCAAATTTTCTTCATTACGATTATTTAAGCGACGAAAGAATAGCATTTTTCATAATTTATCCTAAGGAAAACGAGGAGAAATTTAGAGAAAGGATACGGATAATTCACGCTGAGGAAGTACCGATTTTAAAAAAATATATACTTTCAGATGGAATTAATTTTCCCCGAATAGCTAAAGAAATCAAGTTTATTATCACTTCTTTAAATAAAAATCAAAAAGAATTAGACCGATTGAGGGACGATCATCTCCTCCTGTTTGCCGCAGCCTATGAAATAGTGCAAAATCTAGAAGAATATAACTGGGTTTCACACCAATTTGAAAATTTATCTTTAAATCGATTAAGTTTGAGCTTTTTCTTGCCAAAAGAAAAAGAGAAGGAAATCCAACAAGGATTAATTAAGAAATTTGAAGATAAGATAACAATCGATTCAATTGATATCTCAAAATATAAATTTGTAAGTTTAAAAGAAGATAAAACCCACGTACATTCTGGAAAACCTAAAGAAGCAGAAGAGGTAACAATCTCAAAGAAAAAATCTAAAGAGAAAAAATCTAAAGAGAAAGAATCTTCAGAGAAAGAAGAAGAAAAAAAGGATTTAAGACAGAACGCTCCCACGATTATGAGGAATAATTTCTTGGTTAGACCTTTTGAAACAATTACTAAAATGTATGGGACTCCGGCGTATTCAGAAATTGATCCTACGCCAATAATTGCTATAACATTTCCAATTTTGTTTGGGTTAATGTTTGGGGACATTGGACACGGAATTGTCTTAATTATCTCAGGGTTGTTTGGTGCGTTCTATTATAGAAACAAAAAAGGGAAAGATTTCATAAATTTTTGCTGGATCATTCTATATTGTGGAGTTGGGGCAGTGTTAATTGGATTTCTCTATGGTGAATTTTTTGGAATGCACGAAATTAAGTTATTTAGTACAGTTTACATGCATCTTGAACCTGTGACGATCCCTATATTGAATATTACTCTATATAATCCACTAAATAATATAATGTCCGTTTTTAAGTTTGCTGTTTTAGTTGGAGTCTTTCACCTTAATTTGGGCTGGTTTATTCAATTTTTGAATTACTGGAAACAACATCGAAAATTCTTAGGTTTTACCGATTCTTTGATTAAAATATGGTTGCTAACGGGAGGAACTATTTTAATTTTTACATATGGATTTGATATTTACACGTGGCTAGAACCACCCTATCCTATTTTGTTACCGTTAGTTCCGGGTATTATGTTAATAGTGTTAAAACCATTTGGTAAATTATTCCGTATATCTTATTTAAAAGAAGAA
>JAUWDN010000207.1 GCA_030608765.1 Promethearchaeota archaeon | reverse complement strand
TACTTATCATTTCTTTTAATCAATAATTAAAGTAACAATATTAGTAGGTTAATTAAGCATCTAAAATAAATTTGGAGTTTAAGGTTAACAATAATTATTTTAACGGTGTTTAATTCTATTAAATAAGAAACAGTAATAAATTGAAAATAGGAATAAATATTGTTTGTTTATAAGATGTTCCAAGCCCACAGAGGTGTGTTGATATAGCACGGTGTCCTGAGTGTGCTGGAAACATGAAATATAATCCAGACAACCGCCTTATGGTATGTAGTTCGTGTGGATTGTCATTATCTCGTTATGAATTAGATCAATTTTGGCATAAGATACGAAATGAACGAGGATCAGATTCAGATGAGGTACAGAAAGCAAAAAACCGACGCAAGGATTGGTTGGATTGGTACTCAAAGTCAAAGGAAGAAAAAAACAAGTACTAAGTAAATGTTAAATTAACCCGTAAATCGTTCTTGTTAGTTAGTTTAAATTCTCCAAAGGGAAAATAGTTTTTTTATTACCATTACTAGGAAATTAGGGATGTTATTTATGAGTGAAATAGAAATTTTCAACTTAATTATGATATTCTTCAGTTTCGTAGGAGTAGGTGTTTTTATTCTTCTTTTTATTGTATCGGCACCTTATGGGCAGCATATTAGGAAAGGGTGGGGGCCAAATCTTAATAATAAGCTAGGTTGGTTTTTAATGGAAATTCCGACTGTCATAATATTTCTTATTATATATCTTTTAGGCGATAGAAAAACGAGTGTATCTTCTATTCTCTTTTTAATCATATGGATGGTTCATTATGGGCAGCGAACATTTATTTTTCCTTTCTTAATCCGAGCAAAACAACCAATGCCTGTGACAATCATAACCTTTGGATTAATGTTTAACGGGATTAACACTTATTTACAAGCTCGTTGGATTTATACTTTATCTGCACCTTATCCCGACGATTGGATTTTTTCCCCATTCTTTATAATTGGAGTTGGCATTTTTGTTCTTGGTATAATAATTAATCTGCATTCAGATCATATCATTAGAAACTTACGCAAACCTGGAGAGGATGAGTATAAAGTACCTTATGGAGGTATGTTCAGGTGGGTGAGTAGTCCAAGTTATCTTGGCGAAATTACCGAGTGGGCGGGATGGGCAATCCTAACTTGGTCCTTTCCGGGGTTAATATTTGTAGCTTGGACATTTGCTAATTTAGCGCCTCGAGCGCTTTCTCATCATAAATGGTATCTCAAAACTTTCCCAGATTACCCTAAAAATAGAAAGGCGTTAATACCCCTTATCTATTAGTATTGAGATTCTATTAATTCGCTACTTCTGATTCTTTTTTTGTAATTCTGATAGAATTCTGATTTTCGCAAAATATACCATCTTAGAATAGGTTTCACTAATGGAATTAAGTATCTCTTTATACCTATCCACTTTTTAACTTCTGCATAGAAATCTTCTAAAGTGAAATTCTGAAACCTTAAAATACTCTGAATGTAATTCGTTTCTCGATCATCGAAGAAGCCGCAATGAGAATGGTGTTTTGAAAAGGCTTCTTCTGGCAAGAAACCTCTTCCAAAGCCCATAATTTCAAATACATCATTGATGTTGTCTCTAAATAATATTTGGCATTGTTTTCCTCCACTTAAATTGAAGGTCTTATTCCATATTTCATTCGAATCTATAGCATTGACTAAAGCTAACCCAACATCTTTTGCGTGGACAACTTCTACGCTCGTATCTAACGCAATGAAAAACATAATAGGTCTAAGTTTTATTACATTTGTTGCAACAACATACGAAACCCTAAAAATACTATAATCCAACTTGGATTCTTTAATAAGTCTTTCTGTTTTTATTTTTGTGGTAGTATATATGTCTTTCGTATCATCATCAATTGGATCAGATAATCTAATGATGGGATTTTCCCGTCGATCACCGTAAACGGCAACTGAGGAAGTATAGATAAGTTTGGGGCTATTGGATTGACTAAGCATTGCATTAATAACATTTCGAGTACCATCTACATTAGTAGAAACTACGATTTCGGGATTTTTAAATGCTATATCTGGTAGAGCGGCCGCAACGTGAATAACTACCTCTTGTTCATTCACAGCTTCTTTTACTTCTTCATAATTCTGTAATGTGCCCCAGACAATTCTGATTTTATCTTTATATCGATTGAACAGCTTTTTATTCTTGCGAGATCCTCTTAGAAATAAACAAATTTCGTATTTATTAATCCTACTTAACAATTCTTTAAAAATTTCTTTTCCTACGGTACCAGAAGCTCCCGTTAACAAAACTTTCTTCTTTATCATGTGAGACTCATACTAAAGCAAAATAGAACAGTTAAAAATATGCCTTAGAATATTAAAATTAAAGACATTTTTAATATTTTCTGCTGTTTGAAAAAAAGTGTAACAAAAATGTTTGTTCGGAATGAAATTAATAATAAAATCAAGAAGGGGCTTACTAACCGAATTTTCTATTGAAAATCTCAATCAAAAATTCTTCCAATTTGAAAGCGGGGATATCTAATAATGTAATTTCTAAATGTCTTCCTCTCTCTGCTTCTTCGATTCTTACCGTTTTAGAAGCAATTATCTTTAGTTGATTAAGTGTCCGTATATATTTTCGAAAGCTCATTTTTACATGCGGTTCTATTGAATATGTCTCGCTAATTATTTGATATTCTTCAAAGGCTTCGTCAACCAATGTAAACGGCTCGTCTTTATTTATTAACGATCTAGCAATCCCAAATAACGCTAAAAGCTCTTGGTCGTTAAGTTGATCTACAATTTCTGCTCTAAATGTGGGATAAACATCATTTGAAGCTTCCCGAATAATGTCTGCATTTATCCGATCTAAACCCTCTTTGTCAGCATATAACCCACTTTTTCTTAAAATCTCAATTCCATGGCGCATATCTTGATGATCAGCAACAATTTGACTAACCATATTTAAGATGTCATCATCAACGACGTACTCTTTAAAAGCAAGCTCGCTTCTATATTCCAATATCTGTTTTGCTTCTTCGTAATTATAAGGTTTAATTTGAATTTTCTCATTTAATCTACTTAGAATTCTTTCAGTTTCTATTCTCATCCAATCCTTGTTTCTGGAGATTAATATTATTGAGAGCTTGGCATTTTGATGCCCATAAGTTTCCGCAATATCTAAAAGAGCTAAGATTTCATCTGGTCTTAATAGATGAACTTCATCGATTACCAACAACATATAACTCTTTTCTCTTATTAACTGTTTCAGAATTAGTTTGAGTGCTTCGTCATCTGAAAACCCCCTACCACTTCCGTGCGTATGTTTGGCTAAAAGTTCACGTACTATCTTACTTTTTGAGCGGAAGTTTATACAATTATAATACTCAATAAATAAGTTAATATCTTTTTCTAACGCAATGCTTTTGAAGTTTTTACCAAAGAATCTCGCGGTACAGGTTTTTCCAACTCCACCTTTTCCCAAAATTAAGCAGTTGATCGTAGGTTGCTCTTCTTCTTCAAGAATCCTTCTAAAGTTAAAAATTAAGGTTTTTATTGTTTCATCACGACAATATAATTTGTCGGGCACAAAACTCATATCAAGCGAGCTAGCTTGCTTGAAAACTGACTTATTCATGAAAGGTTTTCTAAAATCATTCTCGTCCATGATTGATTGGCTCCTAATTGAAATTTTTAGTGATATATAAGTAATTATAGAACAAATTAAGTTTAAACTTTCTTATAGTTTCAACTTACGATGTTATTAAAATATCATAATTAATAATTTATTGTAGTTTAAAGTTATCATTATTTAATGGATG
>JAUWDN010000186.1 GCA_030608765.1 Promethearchaeota archaeon | reverse complement strand
AACTTATTTAAATTTGTTAAATAATGTTTTTTTATGTTTACTTGAAAAATTAGTTTAAAATTGATAAAAATTTTTTTTTATACAGTATTTAATTTTTTTTTACTAAAAATTATTTTGACATTTAAAAACAAAAAAATCTTCAAGAGGAATGGCCAGGACAATATAAAGTATTTTCCTGGTTAGAGTATGTTGTAAACATACCATACCCAATTTTTATTATCACTACCTATAAAGCCAACGGGAAGGCAAATGCTAATTTATGGTCATGGGGGTTTTTCGCCGGGGAAGAAAATGGTTTTTATTCTTTGATTGCCTTAACCGATACCACTCACACTTATGAAAACATAAAACGTACGAAAGAGTGGTGTATTAATTTCCCATCTTTAGATTCTAAAGAAGAATGTTTTAAAACCATAGAACATAATCAGATTAATGATGATGAAATTGAGCAATCAGGATTTACCAAAGAGTCAGCGATATGCGTTCATGCCCCCAGAATAAATGAATGTCCGATATCATTAGAATGCAAAATCGAATGGGAGAAATCTTTATTTAAGAACAGTTCTCAGAAGATAATATGTGGGAAGATAGTACATTTTGGAGTTGATGAAAAAGTGGTTAATCTCGAACAAAAAGCAAGAATTGAGAAATTGAAAATAATGTATAATTTCAGAAGTCAGTTGAATCCATTAACCGGAGAATTAACACCTGGTGGAATAAGCATCATAGATAAATCGACTTTTAGAAATTAAGATAAAATATTTTTTCTAAAAATACTTACAAAATATTTAAAAGATATAATCTGTAAAGGCTTGCACCTATTAGTTGCAACGTTGCACATATCGGGACGTTAATTGGATATTCGTGAATATACAAGGATAAGGAGGTACAAGTAATGAAGGCATGGCATGAACAAGATAATTTTTGGGCGAAATGGGCCCCCATTCTATTTCCCAAGCAACGCTGGGAAAATACGCAAGAGGAAGTGACAAACATCGTTTCTTTGCTAAAGATTGACCCGGGAGCTTCTATTCTCGATCTTTGCTGTGGACCGGGGAGACATTCTTTAGAATTAGCCCGACGCGGTTTTTCCGCAACAGGAGTAGATAGAACCAAAAGTTATTTGGAAAAAGCTCGTAAGCAAGCAGAAACAGAGGGACTTAAAATAGAGTTTATACAAGAAGACATGAGGAATTTTTGCAAACATAACACTTTTGATGTGGTGATTAATCTTTTTACTTCTTTTGGTTACTTTGAAGATATAAAGGATGACAAAAAGGTTATAACTAACGTATACCGCTCTCTGAAAAATAAAGGCATATTTTTAATTGATATTATGGGGAAGGAAGTTCTTGCTCGTGTATTTTGCGAACGCAATTGGCAGGAGGTAGATAATAATATTGTATTGGAAGAACGTAAAATTTGTAAAAACTGGAGCTGGATTGATAATCGTTGGATCCTGATAAAAGACGGGAAAAAAGAAGAGTATAAAATGTCCCATCGTATTTATTCAGCAGTGGAACTTACTGCGCTCTTAAATGAGAGTGGTTTTAATTTGGTCGATGTTTATGGAGATTTAAGCGGTGAGCCATACGACCATAGGGCAAAAAGGTTAATTCTTGTAGCCCACAAAGTAAAGTGAGATGCTGTAGCTTCAGATAACACCTAGCTTGTGACTTATCCCGATTCATCGGGATTTATCCGAATACCCGAAGACTTTTGAAGTTTAGAAAAGCCGTTTAGAATAAGAAATAAACTATACGGAAGGTGATGAAAAAATGAAGCTGGGTAAAATGGAAAAAAGGGCTATGATCAACCAAAAGCATGTCGAGCATGGTATTGAACACGTCGAAAGATTATTACCATATGTAAATTTAAAAGGAAATCAGAATTATCTCGAAGTGGGATGTGGGAATGGACACGTGTGTAAACACCTGGCCAGGAAATATCACTTGAAGGTTACTGGAACTGATATTGATCCAGAAATGATTCAGTTTGCCAAGGAGAACATTGATGATATACCTCATATTCGTTTCTTGGAAATGAATGCAACAAAAATGTATTTTGAGGATAACGAATTTGATATTGTTCTCTCCTTCGGGATTATGCATCATATAGGTGATTGGGAAGGGGCGTTGGAAGAAGTAAGTCGGGTTTTAAAACCACAAGGGTTTTTTATCTTTGGTGATTTAGCATATTCAAAATTTACCACTAGAATTTTTAAGCCTATCGCAAAGAATTATGGTGTTTATACTATTGATGACCTAATTCATTATTTAAGAAGAAATAACTTTGAAATTATTTATAGAGAGGAACCAAAAGGGGTAATAATGAAATATTACAGCCTGGTGTTTCAGAAAATAGAGTGAAAGTATAACACTATTGGAGCTTCAGATATACCGAAAGGTTAGTAGAAATGCTCACTTTTTCTTAGATAATTAATATTTTACTTTTAAATTAGATAAATTGGGAAGGGATTATAGCGCAATAATTCGGTAAATTTTAGCTTAGCGGAAAACCTACAGTATTTGAGGAGTTTCTGATGCAGCGAAAGGTTAGCTGTAATCGCATAAAGATAAGGAGAAGATAAATGATTGATAGAAACAATAAAATTGCTCAAAGCTATTTCTGGCTCAATCAACCAGCTTATGAAATAAAAAATCATAAATTATATGTGTCGACATCTCCATATACTGATTTTTGGCAAAAAACTTACTATGGATTTGAAAGAGATAATGGGCACTGTTTATTAACGAAAGTAGTAAATGATTTTTCGCTTACTGTAAACACTGAGTTTTATCCTAAAAAACAATATGACCAATGTGGTTTGTTTGTTAGAATTGATTCAGAAAATTGGATAAAAACATCTATAGAGTATGAAACCGAAAATTATTCACGTCTCGGGGCGGTAGTTACAAATTTAGGATATTCTGATTGGGCAACAATTGATATCAATTCAAAAATTAATAAAATGTGGTATCGTATACAAAGCAATAAAAATAATTTCAAAATCGAATATTCAGATGATGGAATTTTATGGAAACAATTTAGAATTACTCACTTACATAGTAAGTTTAACGAATTAAATGTAGGTATCTATGCTTGCAGTCCAATGGATAGTACTTTTGATGTAGTGTTTGATAGTTATATATTGGAAAAAAGTAAATGGTGAGAATACAACTGCAGGTAACATCTTTTCATAGTAAATAATAAGTCACTAGTAATATACAAGGGGCACTGTTAATGCACAGTAATAAAGCAATTTATTTGATATAATTTACCACCAAAGGAGGTAGTAAACCCAATGAAGACTTTGATAGTGTATGATTCTTTTTTTGGCAACACAGAGAAAATTGCTCAAGCAATCGGTAATTCTCTTGGTTCTAAAGAAAATGTTGAAACATTGCGGGTAAGTGAGGTGAAGCCTGAACGATTAATCGGATTGGAGTTATTAATCGTTGGCTCCCCTACCCGGGCATTTAGACCCACAAAAGCCATTATGGATTTTTTAAAAAAGATACCTTTAAATGTTCTCAAAGGTGTCAAGGTAGCTGCGTTTGATACTAGGATTTCCACAGTTGATGTAAATTCGCGTTTTCTTAATATATTAGTGAAAATGTTTGGATATGCTTCTAAACCCATAGCCTATAAACTCGCGAAAAAAGGAGGGAGTCTAGTAATTCCACCTGAAGGATTTTTGGTAAAAGCTTCTGAAGGCCCACTGAAAGACGGTGAACTTGAACGAGCTGCGGACTGGGTAAAGCTAATTATAAAAACAGTATAAACACTTGACCAAGTTTCTAAATCTGTGTTTGCTACCTGTTGATATTCGGAATAAATCAGGACAACATATCCCATTTTCTTAATAGGGATAATTTGATATTAAATTTAAAAAAAAATCTAATTTATTCGTCAGGGTGGTAGCTGGTTTTAGGTATTATATCGAAGTATAGTATCGAGGATTAACAGCGTGATAAAGAACCGTTCCCTATCACAATATAAACTAATATTTAATAAATTGAGTCAAATATTACATTCATATCTATCTATTTAACATTTTTA
>JAUWDN010000056.1 GCA_030608765.1 Promethearchaeota archaeon | reverse complement strand
ATATTTTCAACTTGAGGTATTTTAGTCCCACATATTGGACAATATGCCCATTTCAACTTACTTTTTCTCGAATCGTCCAAATTTTCCTTCCCATTCATTCTTAATACAATTTAAAATTGATTGTTTTAATTGTTTTAGATTTATTATTGTTTCTGATTTAAAAGTATAACGCGTATAAACTAGTTGAGTCTAATTAATGAGTAAAATAGCATATTAATACATTATCTTCCCACTTTATTGGATTCACAAATCCAAATCGTTCGAATTGGATCGTTTTGTTCAATGGAATGTTAACTAGGTTTACCTCTCCATTCCCTTTAGAGATTGTTCCATCAGGTTTTAATATTGAAACTTTAACATTTTCTTCTTTGGAAACCCATTGAATAATAGAAAATTCCCTATTTAATTCGAAACTATGAAAATTGGAATTTATTAGGTTTTTATTTAAATCTATTGACATTATTTGAATATTTATTAAGTCTTTTAATCGGATAATTTGCCCTTTTCTTAACTTAATTGCATCTGTGTGAGCGATTAAGATTTTCAGTCTGTTATCTTTTGTAACAACTTTAATTTCTCTTTTTCCTTTTTCTGGATTTGATGGTAACAGTAATGGTTCTGCGACGCATTCTGAGATTGGCACATTTTCTATCTCAATATTGATCGGCTCTTCTACATAGAAGTATCTATTTGAGAGTCCATCGATAATATCTTTATTTTTTGAATACAGCCACGACTCATCAAAAACTATTCCCGTAGTTGACATACCTAGCTCTAAAAGCGTTTTTTTTAATGCTTCAGCCCTAATTCCTCTTTTTTCTAAGGATTGCAAGCTCCAGGTTCTAGGATCGTCCCAACCGTCGAAGATACCTTGGATAATCTTGTTTCTGGATTGAGTTTTGCTTAATTTCATATCTGAAAACTTTATTCTACCGTAATGCAAGAATTCGCCTTTTTTCCAGTTAAAATGGTCCCATATGAATTCTTCGATTACATCTTCTTTTACTAGATCTATACCCCTTAAAATATGTGTCGCCCCAATTAAATGATCGTCAATTGCCCAAGAAAATTCTAACATTGGCCAAGCTAAATATTTAGTTCCAACACGTGGGTGCTCCGCTTCGGAAATTCTCATTATAATTTGATCCCTTAGGGCAGGATCTTTTTGATCCATTCCTGTTTTAAGTCTAACTACAACATCTGTTTCATGATATTTGCCCGTTTTCATATTATTCCATTCTTGAAGATTTGTACGAACCGATTGATTTCTGTGAGGACATTGTTCCTTCTTTTTCTTGTATCTATCCCTAAACTCGGTTGCACTACAAAAACACACATATGCAATATTATCTTGAATGAGTTTCTCACAATATTCGTAATATATTTCTAACCTATCACTTTTGTAATAAACTTCGGAATACTTAACATCCAGCCATTTTAAACCATCTATTATTAATTGGTAAGCGTTAGGGAGCACATACTTTGCTTTAGGGTTATTACGCATAGATTTAGGGCTGCCAATTGTGTCATCAAAGAAAAGAATTAACGTCCCATTGTATCGTTTAACATATTCACTGTTTAATATCACCATTCTCGCGTTTCCAATATGTAGAGCCCCACTAGGGTATGGGGCTAATCGCATTACGATCTTATCGTAATTTTGAGTGTTTGGTAAATCGGGTAATTCTTTTTGCTCTTTGGAAGTAACTTTTTTCTCTAACGCAGTAGGATCTAATTGCAGTAGTTTTTCTTTTTGTTCATCTATAGTTAGTTTAGAAATCTCTACGATCGTTTCATCCAGCACAGGTTTAATATCGCTTACCTGAGTTCTGAGCTCTGGTTTTTGACCCATTAATTTTCCCATAATAGCCTTCAAATTCGGTTTTCCTTCAAATTTCACGGCATTTGTCAGACCAAAAATCCATATTAGCTTTTTTATTTCATCAATATCCATTAATAAAATCTCATAACAGTTATTTTTAATTCTAAATTTGAAAGCTATTTGAGTATTAATAATAAACCTTATCAAAAAAAATAAATCATTATTAAGATGAATAAAAGCTAATAAATTTATTAGAGTAATATTGAAAAAAAGAATCTTTGGTGTTAGGGTATTTTCTATCGTGGTTATATATTAATCCGGCTAAAAGTTATTGGTACTGAATGGGAAGTTGTCAAAAGGTTAACAGGCTTAAAATCAAATAATACTGATGAAAATTGGGAAGTTACATATGTTACACCCGTTTATGGGGGATGGGATTTGGTAGCGGAATGTACATTTACTAAACTGCAAGAATTAGATAAAATCGTGACCTTTATACGGGTGGATGAAGATTTATCAAGTTGGATAGAAGAAACTACTACCCTAGTGTCTAGTAGACCTGATTATCATAGATAAATAAAGTATTTTAACTATAAAACACGAATATTTATTATTACTAAATAGCCCAGTGGTCTAGTGGATAAGACGCTTGCCTGCGAAGCAAGTGATCAGGGGTTCAATCTTCTTAAAATTTCTTTTTGAAGGAACAAGTCCCCTCTGGGCTACTTTTTCTAATTAATGTAATTTAATACTTCGTTGATAGATTTTATTTTTATTAAATTAGGTGTAGTGATCTCTCGGTCGTAAGGAAATCTATAATCTCTTTCTTTCAAGAGGATTTGCATACCAACTCTGTTAGCACCAATAGCGTCAGCAGCTTCATCCCCTACCATAATACAATCTTTAGCATCATGCTTTTCTAAGCCCATCTTCTTTAATGTGTATAAAAAAATATCGGGATTAGGTTTTCTTTTACCAAATTTAGCAGAAGTAACTATTATGTCAAAATAATGCTTTAAATTATTGTTTTCAAGCATATTTTTTATAGTTTTATGATTTGGGTGATTAGAAATGAGTCCAATTTTCAAGTTAGAAACATTAGAAAGGGCTTCTAGGGTCGTTTTTGTTTCATTGAAAGGTTTCCACTCGCTCTCTTCGCACGAATGATATATTTCAGCCATTTTTTCTAAAAAATCTTCTTCAATATTCTCGTTATTAATTCTGTATCCTTTTTCTTTTAAAACTTCTAACACACTTTTAAACATTAATGTAGTAGGGAACTCATCCTTAGTTTCCTTAGCCATTTTAAAAGAATTTGCTCTTTTTTTGTTGAAAATCTTTATAAAATCTTTCACAATTTCGTCTTCTTCTTCTATTATGCTTTTATCTTTTAGAAGATCAATGGATTTTACTAAGCCTCTTTTAAGACAATCGAAATATTTTTCAACTGATGGATTCTCAAATGAAAACAGTGTAAACCCAAAATCGAATATTACTCCCTTTACTTTCATTCTAAATATATTTATTACATGAGTTAATATTAAGCTATCTCTCTATTAATTTAAAACAAAATTAAATCCTTTATATTAATAAATTAATAGAAATATAAAATTGGGAACTATCCTAATATTTTTAGTAGAATATGAAAATTGATAAATGGCTCGATGATAAGGATACAGTGGAGGAAAAAAAGAAGAGAGAAGAAATTTATAAGAATTTATCGAAAGAAGAAAAAAAAGATTTAAAACAGAAGAAGATCCGTAATTTAGTACATAAAGATAAACAACCTGATAATCTAAGTGATAAACAAAAAGAATTTTTGGATAAAGTCATAGAATTTAAAGAGTGGCTTGAGAATCGAACGTATATAAAGGGGGATAGAGAAAGAATAGAAGCGTGGGTAGAAAATTTATATTCTATTCTTAACGCGAGTTTAAGTTATCAGAATGGCCTTTATAGTGAAGAAGGAAAGAAAAACCTGATTCAAGATTATAAATCGATTCCGGTTAATTTTTTAGATGAAAAAACGCGAATTGCTTTAAATAAAAAATTCAAGGGTATGAAAAAAACGAATTCAGATAACTATTACTTAAGAAAATTAAAGTCTATAGTAAGAGAAAAATTAAAAGAAGCGGAATATTATCAAATTTTAAGAGATATATTAGAGAGTTAATTTAGAATATGAAATTAATTTGTCCAATTGCGGGTGTAGGGAAACGCCTTCAGCCATTTACCTATTCAAAACCCAAAGCATTTCTAAAATTAGCTGGAAAAAGATTAATTGATCATATCCTTATAAAATTAAAAAAAACCTTTCCAAAAGGAACAGATATAGCTTTTATTGTTGGATATAAAAAAAGACAGATTTCAGAATATATAAATAGCCACTATTTCGACTACTTCAATCTAAAATTTATTGAGCAGAAACCGCTTGGTTACTTAGCCGATACACCATTTTTCAGCGGTCTTGGAGACGCAATATTATTAGCGAAAGATTTTGTTAAGAATGATGATTGTTTTATTTTCCTAAGTGATAGACTCCCTATGGAAGATTATTCTTCTGTTTTACTAACGTATCACCAAGGGAATTGCGATGCGGTAATCAATATTAAAAAAGTTGATACCCCTCAATTTTACGGTGTTACAGTTGTGGATACTGAATTAAATATAACTAGAATTGTTGAAAAGCCACAAAAGTTTATTTCTGATTATGCTGTTTCTGGTGCATATCTTTTCGGAAAGAATTGTGTTTCAAGATTGTTTGAACTTCTAGAGAAACAGAGTAAAGTAAAAATAACCAACGGAAATGAGCATCAACTAACACCAATAATTGAAAGTTTAATAATAGAGGGCGTCACTTTTAAAGGGAATGTGATGCAGAGCGAAATTTTAGATTTTGGAAGACCTCAAGCATTACTTGACGGTAATCGCTATTTATTGTCTGAAGCTAAGCTAAAAGATCCCCTATTTGAAAGTTTGTTTCAAACGGGAAATATCATTGATTCAAAGTTGATTCCTCCGGTTTTTATTGGAGAAAACATAAAAATTAGCAATTCAATAATTGGTCCTAATGTTTCAATTGGTGACGATTTAGTTTTAGAAAAATGTATTCTTTCTGAATCTGTGATAGGAGATGGCGTATTTTTGAGAAAGATCATTTCTTCTAACAGTATTATTGGAGACTACTCTATTTTAGAAGACCTAATTAAGAAAAATATCACTATTGGCGACTCTTCTTATATTACAACTTCAAAAAAGAAATCTTTTTAATAAATTTAAAATAAAAAAAAATTGAATTAGTTTAATTTTGGACGCTTTTCTTGCCAAGGTGAGATATCTTCAAACGCTTTTGAGACTTGAAGGACCGTTTTTTCATCGTATCGCTTCCCAACAATTTGCATTCCTACGGGTAAATTAGAATTAGTCCATCCCGATGGAATTGAAGCTGCGGGATGACCTGTCATATTAAAAGGAAATGTAAATGTCATCCATGTTATTATATTCAACATTTTTTTCCCAATTTTTGGGAAAACTGTCCCAGAATCTAACCAACCTGGTGTAAAGGCAGGACAAGGAGTTGTGGGTGTTATTAAAAGATCAAAACCTTGAAAAAAACTACCTAAGACTTCATTTACCTGCTTTCTTTGTTCAATTGCTTTTGTAAAGTTTAATAAGGTATTATCAAGACCAAGCTTGATTGTAGATCTTATATCTGGGCTAAAATCGTTTATACGAGTATTGAATTCTTTTTGGAAATCTTGTGCATAGCCTACTGTAACTGTGGTTCTAAAAGCAGATTCAGGATTTTTAAGTTTGAGCTTTGCTTCTTCTACACTCCATCCAAACTGCTCAAATTTCTGTGCGCTATTCATAACATTATCCTTGACTTCTTCCTCTAAAGACTTACCAAAACCTAGAGTCATTGAATACCCTATCTTAAGTTTATTAGGTTTGTCATCAAGAATTTTAAGGTAATCTGTTGAATCGTCTGGTAAAGAGTTCGGATCTCTGGGATAAAAACCTTTAATTGCATTCAACATTAAAGCTGCGTCTCTAACATACCGAACAATTGGGCCGTAATGATCCATGGATTTAAAGTGGATACCTTCTCGGGGATAACTAGGAATCCGCCCATAAGTAGGTTTCAAACCAAAAACACCACATAAACTGCTTGGGATTCTTATCGAACCTCCTCCATCAGAACCTAGTGCTAATGGTCCAATTCCCGAAGCAACAGAAGAAGCAGCTCCACCACTAGAACCTCCAGAATTTTTTTCTATATCCCAAGGACATTTTGTCTCACCAAAAACTAAATTATTTGTAAGTGCAGGAACTCCAAATTCAGGTGTATTTGTTTTACCTAGGATAACACTACCAGCCTTAATTAATCTTTGAACTGCGATATCATCCTGTTCTGGGATGAAATCTTCATACAATTTAGACCCATATGTAGTTCTTATCCCTTTTGTCTGCATAAGATCTTTAATTGAAGTCGGAATTCCATGCAATAATCCTAGTTTTTCGCCGCTTTTAACTGCTTTATCTGCTTTTTCGGCAGTTTCTCTGGCTAATTCAAATGTAGGAGTACAATATGCATTTAGCAGAGGATTGATTTTTTTAATTCTTTCAATTATTGTTTCAGTAATTTCAATGGATGATAATTCTTGAGTTTTGATTTTTTCTCGCATCTCGAAAGCTGACATAAAACAGATATCTTCTTTTTTCATTTTTTTTTATCTCGAAATATTTAATTTTTATTTAATTATTGATTAGTTGATGTCTTTAATATAACATAATTTTAATAATAAGTTAAAACAAATATAAAATTTCGAAATCAAATTTTTAAGTTTAAAAAAATTATTATTTTACAGTTTATTTTAAATGTTATTCGAAGGTAGTTTTTATAAAATCTAAAAAGAACTTTTGATGTAAAAGTGAGAAAAAAACTTAAGATCTTCTGTTTAATTGGACTATTCTATTTTTGTATATTTAGCTCGTGCTTTAACTTATATACTAAAGCACAGGAGGACGATTATTCTATAGGCTTTACTGAAGGAACTGAATTAATTTGGGAGGTTGCGGAATTAGATTTAATGAGTTTTAACGAAATT
>JAUWDN010000168.1 GCA_030608765.1 Promethearchaeota archaeon | reverse complement strand
ACTTATCCTCGTTATATCCACAGTTATACCCTAAACCATTAATTTTAAAGTATACCATGAAACAAATCCGCTTTTTCTAAAAAAAATATTTTTTACAGACTAAACCGTTTCTAAAATAATGGAAATCCTTCTTCTTAAAATTAAGTTAAAAGAAAAAAAAAGAGGGTTTATAAAAGAATTTTCCAAAATAATGTTTAGAATAGATAATATATTTTAATTTTTTATTAAGATAGAATTATCTTCTTTAACTTCAAAAGGTTATAAAAAATGGAAAGTAAAAAAAAAAAAGCTCTATATAGTATTCTTGCCGTAATTCTCGCTTTAACGATCCTTTTTAGCGTGGTATTTTCAATGTCCTGGTCTATATTAATTAAGACGATTTTTGCTAACGAAGGTTTTTGGATAGGTGCAGTTGCCATTATCGCAAGAGTTTTGATACTAGGACTTATGTCGTTCTTCCTTTATCGAAAATGGTTAAGGCAAGAAGCAATTTATATGTCAGATGCTTATTTTTTATTTGGATCCTTTTCCGGAATATTAGCTTGCGCAAAAATCTATGATCTCTTTTCTAATTTAGCAGTTATCTCTGGAGCTTTTCCTCCTGAATTTAGCTTACTTTTAGTAAAGATACGGTTTTTCATAATAATTGTGATTTTAATCCCAATATTGTACATTGGTTTAGACGCGATTCTTATCTATATTAACATGAATAAGAATAAAGAGATGAATAAGAAACAGTTCAACAAGTTAAGGTTGAGAATAATGTTTGGTTATGCATTAGTAACAGCGGTAGTTATTGTTTTAGCTCCAACAGTAAATTTTCTTAATATGGTCCTTCCCTACATCACGATATTAATCTTTATTGCTATTGCTTTCATGTTTTTGTTTATGTATAAAAATAAACGTCTCGTTCAAGCAAACGGGTTGATAATCGGAATCGCTTTTATTTGCTTCATCTTTTCAAATTTGATGAGGTCAATCCTAATAAATGCAAATCTATCTTATAGTATTTATGCTGAATTAATCGACATTGGCGTCAATTTATTCATGTTTATTGGATTCATTTCCAAACCAAAATATGCTTAACGACATCATTTTAACGATCTAAATAAAGGTAAACCTGAACCTTTTTTTTTGAATTTTTTTTTTGAATTCTTACTTTTTTTTAGTTTGGGGTAATATTTTCGAGCTTTAAAAACATTAATTTAAAAATAATATAAGAATAACCATTTGGTGGTTTTATTGAAGTTAATTAAAAATTGGAAATTATTTGCTTCGTTATTTATAATATTCGGTCCCGCTCAATACATAATATTAACGGCTGTAGCTATGTTATTTTACGCAGGAGGTACTATGATAAACCCTCTAAGTCCAGGATATCAATTTTGGGGTAATTTTTTTAGCGATTTAGGTCGTGTTATAGCGCTTTCAGGAGCTCCGAATGCCGTTTCCTTTACAATATTTACAATAACGGCATCAATACTAAGTTTTTCGTTTATCCCCTTTGCTTTCGTAATCTCATCGTATTTTAAAAGCGATAAAAAGCAATATTTAGTAGCTAGAATTGGTTCTTTAATCTGTTTAACTTCGATCGTTTTTTTAATCGCAACGATTCTCACTCCTTGGGATGTTTTTGACAGAACGCATTTAATGTTTGCTAATTTGTTTAATATTACCGGTATGCTTGGCATAGTTTTTTTTACTATTGCCGTTCTATACAATAGAGACTACCCTAATTTATATGGTTTCGTATATATCGCGCTGTTAATCATAGCAGTTATTTCCAGTATAATTTTAATCAATCTACCAAAATCTATAACGCTAGATGGACTAATAATACAGGCTTCCATGCAAAAGTTCTCTCAATACTCCTTCTTACTCTGCTTTTCAATTCAAGGATACGGGGCTTGGAAACTACAAAAAGATAAAGTGGTGTTTTAGATTTTAAATCTCAGTCTTGAAAACTTCAGGTTTTAGGGTTGAGTATTTTATTCCTTTTTTTAATATTCAAGTGAAAAAAATTATAAAGTTTATTTAGAAATTAAGCACTGTTGGCATTTTTTGATTCTTGAACTAAAATACTAAAATTTTTTACCATTTCTTCCAAACTAGGGAAATTCGGGAGATAATGCTCCCCTAACTGTTTTGAAATTCTCTGGACTTCTTTTGCTTCACCCACTAACCAGAAGTAAAATGGTTTGGGCGATTTTTCAGCAATCTTAATGATGTCATCAATATTATTCAGTGCTCTGAATTGCCTTGAGCAAAACAGCATGTTAAATATTCCTTCAATATTAGAATCTTTTAATAAAGCTTTATAGACTTGATTGGTTACTTCTTCGGGCTTTATCTTGTTCATCATAGCTTTTTCCATTGCAGGCCAAATATCTACAAAAGCAAACCGATTAGGATGCATCCAATCGGGAAAAACATCAACGAGGACACTATAGGTTTTATCTTCTAGAATGGGAAGTTTTAAACCGTATTTCATAGTAAGATCGGCAGTTATTGTTCCAGCACCTCCAGAACCGGCTATGAATGAAACATTACCCTTCTTAGGGAAGGCTTTTCCAGTTTTATACATGATTGAGAATGAACGAGCGTATTGAAAAAGTTCGTAAAAACTGTTAACATAAATTACTCCTGATTGCTTGATAACTCCCTTGATTAACCGCGCATTTTCAGCCATAGAACCTGTATGGCTAAGAGTAGCTTTTTGGCCTTGAGCTGTAACTCCACCCCTAAGCAAGATTATAGACTTATTTGGCATATATCTGGCTTTTTTACATAATTCAATAAATTTCCTCGGATCTTTAAACGATTCTAAATAAATAGCAATAACATTCACGGTATCGTCTGTTAGCATATATTCTAAAAATTCTATTTCGCTCAAATCCGTTTTATTTCCAATAGAACAGGAATATCTAAACCCTAAATTTGGATATTTCGTCATAATATGCATTAAATATCCTCCGTTCAACATACCAGATTGACTAATTAGGGCAATATTACCTCTCTTAAAAGTAGAAAAAACACCAAACCCGGAGAAGAACCCTTCCTTTTCTTCGCTATCGCTATCTCCATCAAAAGTACTAAGTCCCATACAATTCGGTCCTACGATTCTGATTTTCGTGAAGTTTTGTGTTATCTCGATTATTTTTTTCTTCAATTCCAAGCCTTTTTCGCCGACTTCTTCGAAACCTGAAGCTTCAATAATCGCTCCTTTAACTCCTTTTTTTACGCAATCTTTTAAAATGTCTGGGATAAGTCGATTTGGAACGTAAAATATAGCAATCTCTACATCATCTTCAATATCTAGAATAGATTTTGTGAATTCTAAATCGTACAGTTTTCCTTCCGCGTTTGGGTTAACAAGATAAACTTTTCCTTTGTAATTATTAGTTATAAGGTTAGTAGTTATCCGAAATCCTCCTTTTGTTAATTTTTTTGAAGCACCAATAACAGCAACAGATTTTGGGTGCAAAAACACATCAACTATATTCGAATTTTTCAATAGCATGCAACATTTTGCTTTTTTTAAAGTTAAATCTTACAATTTAAGTCCGATTGAACTCGTTAATAAAATATAACCAGTTTCGTTAGATAAAGAATGAATCAAGTTAAATTATTCGAAATATAGGATTATAATTACTATAGTTAGAAATAATAGAAAACTCTCATAGTCATCTTCTTTATAATCTTGATTTATCATCCCAAATGTACTATGCAAGATAGGAAAATTTATCGTCATCCTAAATTTCTACAATCTTTAAATTTAACATTAGATGAGGGTAAATATCTTAATTTATTCTTAAAAAGAAGTAAATTTGAAAATATAGAAACTATAGTAAATATGCGAAAAACTAGGGTAGTTACGGCTAGTAAAGGATTAAATTCCTCAAAATTCATCGCTCAAGAAAAAGTCGGTATCGACATTTAGTCGAATTTTTTAATTTTTAATGTAATTCAATAATAATTAATGATTTGGATTGCGAAATCCATAACTTCAGCAATTTGAACCATATAATCAGCAAAGTTTTTTCCACCACTAGACAAAATCCAATTAGGAGATGTATTATTGCAGATAGTTCGCAATTCGTTCATTTTTTCCTCAAATTTTTCAATCGCTTCTTCAAAATATCTCGGCAGGTGTAAAATCTCTTTTTGAGAGGTAAATTCTCTAATAATCATACTCTCATACCTTTCCCAGAATTCATCACACTGTTCTTCAAAAATTTTATGTTCTAAATAAAGATTAATTAAGCTGGAACCACCAGAAACAGCAGTCCCAACCAAACCCCATTTAGCAGCACCTTCTAGCATCTTTTTTGAACCACGCTTACGA
>JAUWDN010000254.1 GCA_030608765.1 Promethearchaeota archaeon | reverse complement strand
AAGATGAGATTAATACTTTTATTACTAAGAGCGCATAATTTTGCAACTTTATCCGAATACTTAATGGATTTATATGTAAAGAGTTTAAGGATGTCTTGCTCTATTTTATCAAGTTCATCAAACACTTCTGAAATTTTACTGTTATACTTCTTCTCGATATAAGACATTCCTATAATTAAAATAACGTAATCATATATAACAATATTTTTCAACGAATTTATACACGAATATATTTTTACGAGAAATAAAATAAAAAAAAAGAGTTCTTAGATTGATTATATCTCGATTTAAAAACCGAAGATTCTTGGGACGGTCATGACGGCTCCACTAATTAGAGAAACGGTAAAGTTATCGTTGAGTTGAAAGGAAAATAATTCAACAAGGGGAGCAGTAATCCCTCCGATTATTAATATAAATAAAGGTATGTCTAAAATATTGTAAAGGACAAAGCCGCAGATTAATGTGCATCCAAAAAATGCTAATGTGCCCTCTATTGTCTTTTGAAATATCTTATGCCTACCAAAAGCTAACCCAAATATTTTACTAAAAATATCACCAAAAATTAGGAAAGTTAAAGCTGTAATGGCGATATTTTTTTCAAACAAAAGAATGGAAATAAAAGTAGCTACAAGAAATATAGTCATAGAAGAAAATTTCTTTGATTCGTTTTTCCTAAAAATAGATTTGAATCTAACTGTAAAAAGTTCGTTTGTTTGTTTATTCAGGAATCTCGTTAAATCAAGCACAATAAAAATTAGTGCAACAATCCCTATAATAAGAAGAGCTACAATTTGGGTGAAGATTATATAAAAAAAGATGAATAAAAAAGCAAATGGTCTCGTAGCTACCCGCCACCAGTGAGATTTAAAAGTTTCATCCTCAATTTTTATTACTTTTCCTTTTATCATATCGTAAAACGAAACTGATACATCGTATGCGACTACAATCCAAAAGAAAAGATTATAAGGATTTTCGGGATAATAAATAAAAACAGCGTATCCAAGTAAACTGAGCACAATAATAGCAATAATTATTCCTGTTTTCGTAACAAAGAAAAAAATAGCGATTACGAAAATTAAATAGACGAAAATAAAAATTAACATTTGGGTACCGGTAAGAAGATAATTTAACAAATAAGCAAGCAAGATTCCTGAAGTGGTAGCCATGCCTTGCCCTCCCCGAAACTTAATATAGAAAGGAAAAACATGGCCAGCAATAGCAGCTAAACCACTTAATTGCGCAAAAACAAAGTCCGCTCCTATTAACAATGCTAAATAAATAGCTAATATACCTTTAAAAAAGTCAAAGATGCCTGTAGGTATGGCAAATTTTAAGCCTAAACTCTTGAAAGTGTTCACCGTCCCAGCAATGCCATCTCCTTTTTCCCGTATATCGAAATTTTTCAATCTTCCAAATATATAAGCTGGATTTATTGAACCAAGGAAATAACCAATAAATACAACTACGACATTTATAAAAATTGTAGAAGGCTCCATAATATCACTCATTTGATATACAAAATTGTAGATACGAGACATAATTATGAACGCCCTTTTATATATATGTGCCAAAAAAAGATATAAAAATCATAGAGTATAAAATTGAGAGTGTCTAATGATTAAGATTAGACTCGGTATTATAGATTTTAAAATCTTGAGATTTTAAAGATGAAGATACATAAAGCGTTCCATAAAATATAAAAAAATTTGATTGTAATAACCAGAAAAATAGAAATCACTTGTGTGCCCACCTAACAACATCCATATAATAGCACAATTAGTATTCCCATTTGCTAAATACGTATCTCTAAAATCATTACTAATCCCAAAATAGGTGAGAACATCGTGAGTGCCCTGAAATATTAAACAAGGCGGACTTCCCGGTTCGATTAATTTAGCGGGGTTTGTAAATTCTTCCTTTCCGTCAATTCCAAAATATACCATCTGACCATTTGATGGATAGAAGGGGATCAAACCTTTTATTGTTAGGTTCTGACTAAATAAATTTGAATAGTCTCCACTCGCTATTGCTAAACCTGCTGCGCTTGCGAGATGACCTCCTGAAGATCCTCCACTAATGAAAACAGAATCCAAATTAGCACCGTAAATAGCAGCATTTTCAGTGAGGTATTTAGTAAATTCACCAATATGACGAATCATATCGTCAATATTAAAATCCCCTTTATTATAACTTGGCGTATTAAAATCCATAACAGCAATTGGGGAATCATACAAACCATATTGAATATCAAATACGATATACCCTTGAGCCGCGAAATACTTATTCATCTGTGCCATGTTCGATCCGCCTTTATCGCCTGATACCCAACCACCACCATGAATCCGAATGAGTGTAGAATTCTGCCCTGGAAGATCTTCACTTCTCTCTAATGGCATATATACATCAAAATACAATTTAATGCTTTCATTATCGTAAAATAAAACATCTTCTATAACATTGCAATCTTTAGGAGGAATTCCTAAATAATATCCCGCTGTCGAAAACGAAGTTTGTAAAAAGTAATCATTCGCTTCTGAGGGAATTTCTTGTTGCCAATTTTGGCCAAACGCTTCTGAAAAGTGTTCTTCAGCATTTATAGCAGTGATATTTGCCATAAATAATGGAGTTAACAATGCGGTAGAAATAAAAACTCCCGCGAGAGCTACTCTACGAAATTTCTTTCTGTCCCATTTTCCCCGCTTTAACCTTAATAGAATGATCATATTAGACAAGAAAATAAACGACAAGAATATTCCATATTGAGATGATATATAAGCAATTTGGGTTGTTACAAATTCAAACACGCCAAAAAGCGTTATAAACGCACAAAAACCTCCAAAAATGAAACCGATCCAAGTAATTTTTATTATTATTTTCTTAAATATGCGTTTAACTCTTTCAATTTTCATGGATTTTATGCTATCGCCTCTATTTTCAACCCCCCATATCTCAGGATTTCTTCTAGTTACAATATCAATTAAAACCAGAAAAATGCCAAACGATAAAATTCCAAAGTAACAGAGATGGATCAATGCATACCCCCCTAAAAAGCCATTTGAAATTGTTATAGAGTTTAACAAATTACCTTGCATCATACCAAACATAGCCAATATTGTAAAAACGAGAAAGAAATAACACGTAATATACAATCTATGTCCTAACTTACTCTGCTTGTTAACTTTTAACAAATTAAGGTAAACTAATAAGAGGTTTTCAAATAGAGTAATTGTTAAAATTACACCAAATACGTCCCATAGAAGTAAATATTTAGGAATAGCTATATATAATATTCCTGAGACAATACAAAACA
>JAUWDN010000008.1 GCA_030608765.1 Promethearchaeota archaeon | reverse complement strand
TATATAGGGAGCCTTAATTTAAGAAAACTTAGTATTAAAGATGATGATTATGAGAATAGTAAATTTTTTAAAACCAAATAAAAAAATTCGATATAAAAATCTCATATTGATTTGTATCTTCATCTTATTTCCAACTATGGTAAATCTTCAAACATCAGATTATCAAACCACTCACTTTCATGATCAAGAAATAAAAACCTCAGGTATTTGGGCAACATTAGATCTAATTAACCCGGTAGGAATCAATAATTCTCGGTTTACTCACGATACCTTAATTAGTATCCAAGGGAGACTTTTTAACAGGATTCCACCGGGTGGAGAGGGGAAACCTGGCTATACCGTTGCTATTGAAGTTGATGACATCGTATATTCCAGTTTTTATGATGTTACTGATTTGAACGGTTATTTTCAAATTGATTATATTATTGATCCTTCTCTTAATATATACTCATCTCATAAAATTGAAGCAACTGTGATTGATCCTACTCCTGATAGTGTTGAATATCGCACTCATTATATAATATATGTAAATACTACTTCTTATTTTGATGTTAATGCTCCTTTCTCTGCTAAACTAATAGGAGAATTTTTTGATTTTGACTTTGACGATTATTTAAGATATTTTGATGATTCAGGGATTCCATCATCTTTAATTAATTATTATTGGTATGATGGTCCTGTTATTGTTGATAATAGTTTCGTTTTCACAGATGGTTCAGGTTTAATTGATCCAATCTATATTCCAGATATTGGAATCGCTGATTTAGATTTAAGACTTACATTTGAATCACCTCCGGATATTGGATACTCCGAAGCATTGCTCACGGATACAAAGCTTTTTTCAAATATTTCGTGCATTTGGGATCTTCCCTCAACAATCAGGGCTTCAAGTGATTTGCGAATATCGGGACAAGTGATCTCTAAAACAGATCCCTCGTTGGCGATTAATAATAGAGATATCAATATTTTTTATAATGGGTCTTTCATCCAAACCGTTCAAACAGATTCAAACGGAGATTTTTCTTATGTTTACTCACTTCCTCAGTGGATAGGTCAAACATTTATCTCTATCCGACTACCAAATACTCTAGGAAAAAATCTTGTCACTCGACATTTCGTTACAGTTCAACAACCATCAACTCCATCTGGTCCGGGTGATCAAGCTCCTCCTTTCCTATTGTTCTTTTCAATTTTTCTTCCCATCTTAGGTGTTGTCATTGGGGGTTTAGCATTTTATGGATATCGCTATTATAAGAAACAGGATAAATTATCAAAAATAGTAAATCTACCTCTTGAAAGTAAAATAATAAATCTTAAAATTCTAAAGGAATCTGGAAGGTTAGAAGAATCATTATCATATCTTTTTAATGCAATTTATATGGATTTAATAAAAGCTAAATTTGGTAGAATTAGAAATGGGAATGAGACTATAAGAGATTTTGCGATAATTTCAGTTAAGAATTTAAAATTAAGTCCAGCTACAATTTATCCTTTTATACAAAAAGTAGAGGAAATAATATACGCAAAACCGTTTCAAATTACGGATAAAGAGTTTTACGGTACGATAAATTTATTTTCTCCTATATATTTTGAATTAACCGGTTATAATTTTGAATTGAATTTTTAATAAATTAGATAAGAAAGAAGAGTTATAATAAAAAACAAAAGAAGAAACAAATTTAAAATCAAAAAAAATTAATAAATAAAGAATTTAAAAAACAGATATTAGGTAAAGAAAATGGCAAGAAAAAAAAAAGTAATAGAACCTGAAGTAAACATCAAGCAAAAATTTGAAAATGTTAAGATTTTAACCGATTCAAATAGAGCGAAAGAAGCAATTGCGTACATCTACCTCATATACAATGATATTATATCTAAAAAATTTAAGAAACCACGATTAGCTTACCAAACTATACGAGAATATGCTATAACTTGCGTCAACGATTTAGGCCAAAAGCCAGAAACCATATATCCTTTCATAAAAAAGATCGAAGATATTATATATGGTGGAGTAGAACCAACAGGGAAAGAGTTAAACTTTGCTGTTCAATTATTTTCAAATTTGTACAATGACATAACAGGAAAAACATTACCAACTGTAAGTTTTTAGCAAATTAGTGTCGATCAATAAACATTTTCAAAAAAAAGGTCAAGATAAAGTAAAATGCCAAGTGCTGGAAAATCATCAGGAAAGAATGTAACTTTCTCAAAAGGATTAGTCATAGGGTTTTTCACGATTTTTCTCATAGTCTATGGCGTATTTATTAGTAATTTCATTGAGCTTTATCCGTCATATAATATGGGCGAAACCCTTCCAATTTGGGCAAATTATCTACCTCTAGTTTGTTATATTGGTGCCATATTCTTAGGTTTTGGCTTAATCATTTTTATTAGAAATGTAACTGTTCAAAAATCGAGAGAAATACAATCTCGCAAAAAAGTAAAAACGGGTTCCTTTTATAAAGAAGCCTTATTCATAGTAATTTTTATATTTACCCTTATACCATTATTTGGGCCTATATTCGATAAGGGAGAAAACGAACAAAATTTTTCTATTTACAACTATGATTGGAATGGAGCAAGCGATTTTAAACAGACTATAGAGGAAGATGGATACAAGGTGATGTCAATTCAATCTAGCTTGAGTGCTACAGAAAGGTTAAATAAATCTATCCTGTTGATTTTGTTGGGTCCTAATCTATTTTATAATCCTATTTTTGAAATACCGTATTTCTTGGATTTTTTCCGGGTCAATAATGACACAAAAAATTCATTATTTATATGTCATGATCATGGCAGTACGAGTACTTTATTATGGGAAATTTATATTGCCAGTATGTTGGATCCTTATCTGCGGGGAACAATACCTGTTACGATATTCGCAAACGGAATCTTGCGCGATAATGCATCATACGACACTCAACCGGATTTTCCGGTAATTAGATCATTTTCACCTCATCCTACTACTAATGGGATTAGTCAAGTTATTCTATCGGAAGCATCTTCCGTTGTAGGAGGTCCATTTATCTCATATTTTGGATGGGATTTAGTTGGCTCAAGCACGGACTATGGTTACGTCGATAAAAATGGCGACCATATGTATGATTTTGAACACGATTATGTTGATTTAAGCATTTTAGGAGCTTTACCAGGTTTTCCACAAAAATGGCCTCTTGGTGGTTATTCACAAAGCGTATTTATGGCTAAAGACACTGGAAATTCAAGAGTTTTCGTTTCAGCTGACGCTAGTCTATTTAATAATGAATTATTGGCTGAACCTACTTATGATAATCGCCAATTTGGATTGAACATCATAAATTGGCTTACATATGCCAATTTAGGCGAGTCTAAACAAGATTGGGTAGTTATTTTTGATGAAGCTCATATTCGACCGGAATACACAAGGGATATGACATCCGCTGGTATATTTGGTTTTATTACTCAATACATAGTTCATTTAAGTACGAATCCAATTACAGCTTGGATATATCCCCTTTTAGCAATTTATTCATTGAAAAAATATCTACCTAAAAAAGATGAAAAGGAGGAAAAAAAGAAAGCCAAAGAACAAGATAGAAAAGAAGAAAGAGAAAGATTTAGGACTTCCTCCTTTTTTGCAGAAAAAATTGAGTGGTATAGAGAGAAGAACAGGTACGGTAAAGCTTTAACTTTACTCTATAGGAGATTAGAGAGGAAACTAAACGCTCTTCTACGCGGGCGAAAAATTACTACCCAAAATGTATTGGATTTAGTTATCGCTAAGGAACCAAAGACAACGAAACTTAAAATCAGAAGAATTACCAAATTTATGGACACGATTATCGCAATTAAAGAAGGAAAAAGTAAAGTAAAGAATGAACAAGATTTCGAAAACCTTTACTTCGAAATGGAATGGGTAGTTAATAACATATAAGATATAATCAAAGTAATTAATTTATATAAAAATATAACCAAAAATCAAATAAGAAAAAGATTTAAAATAAAAAATAAAAAAATATAAGATGTGATAAATAATGGAATCCCCAAATAAAGCAAAGTACTACGATAGGGAAGAATTAAATGTAGAACCTATTAGAGAAATAGCACAAGAAGTTCTTTCAGAAGTAAGTCGTGTTATCGTTGGATACGGAGATATTTTACAACAACTATTCATAGCTTTGTTAGTTAACGGACATGTCCTCCTCGAAGGAGTACCTGGACTTGGAAAAACAGTTATGGCAAAAACATTCGCAAAAACGCTCGGAATATCATTTAGAAGAATCCAATTTACTCCAGATTTGCTACCATCTGATATTACAGGTACTAAAATATTTGATCAAAACGAGGGAGCTTTCGTGCTTCAAAAAGGTCCATTGTTTGCGAATATAGTGTTAGCAGACGAAATCAATCGAAGCGCTCCTAAGACTCAAGCAGCTCTCCTTGAAGCTATGGCTGAAAGGCAAATCACTATTGAAGGAGAAACTCTTCTCCTTGAAAAACCTTTTATGGTTGTCGCAACAGAAAACCCTGTGGAGATGGAAGGGACTTACCCTTTACCAGAAGCACAACTTGATCGTTTTCTCATGAAACTCTGGCTAGAGTACCCCGAAAAAGAAGAAGAAGTAGATATCATGAGGAGACAGATTTCAGGTGACTCTCCGTCTGTGGAAGCTATAACTAGTGGAGATGAATTACTTGCTGCTCAAAAACTAATGAATATGGTTTACATAGATGACAGAATTTTAAAATATATAAGAGATATAATATTAAAAACTCGAAATCATCCTCAGATTGCTCTTGGATGCGGTCCACGTGCATCCCTCGTGCTGATGAAGTGTTCTAAAGCAAGAGCAGCTATCTTAGGAAGAGTTTATGTAACACCAGACGATGTAAGATCGTTAGTGGTTCCTGCTATGAACCATCGAATCTTGTTGAAACCAGAAGCAGAGCTAGAAGGTCTTGATGTAAAAACTGTGATTAAGAACATTATCGAAGATATCCCAATCCCTATATAAAGTTTTTTTTATAATTTTATCGGAAAAAAGTCTAAATAATTGAAGGTAGGAGTAATAAAATGTTAGGAGGAAAAGGAAGAACATTAATATTATTTGCAGTTTTTTTTCTAACAGCTGGATTTGCATTCGAAAATTACTTTTTAATTTATTTTGCCATACTTTTAATATTTAGTACCGTTGTAAGCCTACCCCTTTTCTATTACCAGATGAACATAGAAGAGTTACGCGTTCATAGAGAGCTCGAAAAAGAGAAAGTATTTAAAGACGATTTTGTGCATGTTAAAGTAGTTATTGAGAACACTGGCAAAAATAGTTTTGATTTCCTTGAAATTAGGGATTATTACAATCCCGAGCTTTTCAGGTTGGTGTTAGGAGAAAATTTCATTTCTACCAGAATTGGCTCCCAAAAACAAATAAAATTCAGTTATATATTAGAACCAAAAGTAAGGGGGGAATATCCCTTAGGTCCACTTTCTTTGATAGTTAAAGATAGGTTAGGGTTTAATTCGGTTGAAAGAATTGTACCTGATAGTGTTTCCGATATACTGGTTTATCCACCTTACGAAGACATAAAACGAATAGAAATTTTGGGATCTAAACGGTCTTTAAGTCAAAATTATGGATTACAAAGATCTAAACTAAAAGGCCTTGGTTCAGAATTTTATGGAATGAGAAAATATGTTTTTGGAGATCAATTTAGGTTAATTGACTGGAAAGCGAGTGCTCGAACTCAGAAGTTAATAGTAAAGGAATTTGAAAGTGAGAGAGATGTTTCAGTTATGATTATAGTTGATTCATCAAATTCAATGGCAGGGGGTGCAATTGAAAACACAAAATTTGAATTTGCGATCAGAGCTTGTATGTTGTTAACAAAGGTTGCCTTATCTCGTAAGGACAATGTAGGTGTGTTTATGTTCTCAGATAAAAAGAATTTTAAATTTTTAAAACCAGGAAGCGGAGCAGATCATTTTTATCAGGTATTAGATTTTGTTGCTAAGATCAAACCACAAGGGAAGTCACATTTTGTAGAAGCAATGGGCTATCTAAATAGACGATATCAAAAACGCAGTTTAATTTTCATCATTTCAGATTTAGAAGCAAATGTTAAAGAAATTGGACAAGCAATTAGAAAATTAATTCCTTTCAACCACACTGTTATAATCATTAACCCATTCAGTCCTTGGTTTGAGATACACGAAATTGATTTATCATCAACAGATAAAGCTCTTGCTGAAGCAATCAGTGAAGAAATGATGGAACAAATTGTAGCTATTAAACAAGAGGTAAGGAATCTTGGCGTCAATCTTATAACAGTAGGCCCAGATGATATGATGAATCAAGTCTTAAGCAAATATATGAACGCAAAGAAAAAAGGGAGTGCGTATTAAAAAATGGCGAGAAATTATATCTTAATTTTAAAAATAATTAATGTGTTAGTTTTCGTATGGATTTTATTTATTTTTCTCTCGATTTTTCATTTCGATGCGGTCATTACAACATCAGATGGAGAACTTGTTTTAACATCGTTTCTCAACAGTTTAAAAAATATTTCAACCTATCTTGTATTTGTAGTAGTGTACGCTGTTGCATTTTTTTGCGTATTTATCGCATCTTTATTGTTTTCTACCGTACAACCGAATATATTTAAATTATTAGATGATTTTTTTAGAATGTTTTTTAGTCTATGGTTTACATTCCCGGAAGGGAAAACCCCAAAAATCAATGAAATTCCCGATTTACTCGGAAAAGAATTCGCAATTTTTACCGAAAATCTGTATTTAATCGCATTTCAAATCCTTATTATAATTGCGATATTCTATGCAATCAAAGCTTTTCTAAAAACAGATCCTAAGAATGATATCAGAGTTATAGGCTCTATCGTACTTATGCTGGTAATACCTCTTATGGTATTTGGGTTTAAAGACATGCTAGACCTTTTTTATGTTAGTGTTCCATATTTGGAGGATTTACCTAATCCTCTTGACCCATCATTAGGGCAGATTCCCATCGATAATATCTTTCAATTTTTTAGTAATCCAGTTATCCTTCTTGCGATACTATCTTATATTTATTTAGAGCTGGCATTTCAAATTAACTATACTTATACAGTTACCAAGCCGTCTTTAGAAAGAAGATTAAGATTAGATGCTCAATTACATGTATTAGAGAGTGAATCTCATTATATAACTGCAAATGTTGATAAGATTAAAGAAGAAGCTAAAGCAAGAAGAAAGGAATTAGAACTCGAAGAAAAAGCGACAATTGGTAAATTTTTCGCAAAAACGGGAGAAAAATTTTCATATGTCAAGGAAATGATTGAAAGAAGAAAATTGGAGGACGAAGAAAAGAAATTGATAACAGCAGCATCAAAAACCAGAAGGCTTGGAAGATATATAGATCGACTATTCCAAGAAGATTCTGAAGCTCGTGATACTTTGACTGCTCGATCATCGGCACCCAAACCAAAAAGTCTTGTAATATCTACTTTAATTAATTTTGTTTTTCGGGTTGGGTTATTAATAATCATTAGCTATATAATTATCCATCCAAAATGGTTTATGGAAAATGTTTTTCATTTACCTCCAGCAATCGTAGAAAGCGTAGCTATGTTTTCTCCAGAAGTAATAATAATATTATTAATTCCGTTAATACTTATGTTTCCTGTAATTTCAAAGATTATCTCTTCAATAAAACATAGAAATCTAATTATCCGACTTCAGCAAGAAGGAAGAATTAAAGAGATTTTAGCTTCTGTAGGAGATTATGTTAAAAAAGATGAAGTAGAAGAAGAAAAAGAAATTGAAATTCAGGAAACGACAACATAAGCTATATCGTTATAACTTTCATATTTTAATGTCAATAACAAATTGAGCGAGTTTTTTTTTCTTTCTAATTGAATCCATTATTGTTTCATAACAGTAAGTGTGGATTCCTAATTCCTCAATTTCTGATTTTAAGTTACAATCTTTGTTATCAATAACAAAATGACCTAAGATTTCTTTATAGTATTTTGCTACTCCTACACAAGATACTTCCAATCCAAGACATCTCATTAATTTATCTGCGGGACCTTTTATTGTTGCACCCTCAATTATTGGACTTACTGCAATAACTTTCTGTTTAACTTTCTTTAAAGCAGTCTTTATTCCGGGTAACTCTAAAATTGTTCCTATTGACACGATTGGATTCGATGGACAAATTAAAACTTTCTCTGCCTTGTTAATATATTCAAAAACATGCTTTACCGGTTTTGCTTTATTAATTCCCTGAAATTTTATATCTAATACTTTAGGTTCACATTGGTATTTAATATAATATTCCTCAAAATGCATCGTTTTTGAATCAGTTGTAATAAATGTTTGAACTTCCTCATTACTCATGGGTATAAGCTGAGACTTAATTCCCAACTTTTCACAAATTACTGAAGTTATTTCTGTTTTATTATATCCTTTCTTAAATAAATCGGTTCGAAAAATATGAGTTGCTAAATCTTTATCCCCAATATTAAACCATTTAAAATCGTAGTAATTTTTTAAAACGCTTAAGCAGTTAAAGGTTTCGTCTTGAACTCCCCAACCTTTTTGTTTGTCTACTATATTCGCTAAAGTGTAAGTAATTATATCTATATCGGGACAGATTCTTAAACCGTATAGTTCAATATCATCAGCTGTATTAATTATAATCTTTAATAATGCCGGATCAATTATACTGGCTAACCCCTCAATGAATTTTGCTGCACCTACCCCTCCAGCAAGTACTAAATAATAATTATCGCTCATAATGAATCACACAATCTATTCTTTATACTCTGAAAATGATATCTTTCAAGTCCTTACGATTTGGTTTCGGTGATTCTTTCATAGAATAACCTACAGTAAAAAATGCCATTGGAATAAAAGAATTAGGTAGATTCAATGTATCTTTAATGATATCCTTGGCGAATAACGGAGCACAGTACCAACAAGCTGCCAACCCTTTTATTTCAAAAGCAAGAAGTAAATAAGTCGCTGATGCACTTACACTCTGAACTCCCATAATGTACTCATTTTTTTCCCGATCACTATCAGAATATTTCTCTAAACCTTTTTTGTCTAAACAAAGAAGGATCAGGTATGGACAACTTAGAAAGTTAGTTCTGGTTTTTTCAATTTTTCTCTGAATATAATCTTTTGATTTTCCATCTCTAAGTAAATCATCTTTTAATTTATTATTCATATTTTCAATTAAATTTTCGCGTGAACTTCCTTGGTCTATTATAATATAACGCCAAAATTGGCCATTATGCGCACTTGGTGCCCATCGTGCTAATTCTATGCTTTTTTCTATCAATGCTATATTTATTTTTCTATCATTGAACTCTAACTTATAGCTCCTACGTGATCTCAAAACATTTTCAAAACTCTTTGCTACCCCCTCCTCTCTAAACAAATCGAGCTCCCTTTTTCTTAAAATTTGTTTAATGGAAGCATTTTCATCGAAATTAAAACCATAACCTCTTATTACTACTACTGGTAGCCCCTCATCCGCTTCTCCCATAATTAACTGAGCTGAAGATGCTAAATTATCGATTTGACCAATAATCGTACTCAACAATTCTTTTCCGAATAAATCCTTGTCCCCCCTTTTATCCAATATTGGATTTAATCCTGAAACTCCTAATGCTACTCCAACTGATCCAATTCTAAAGGACCTTCCAAATGAGTCAGATATTATTACAGCTATTTTCTTTCCAGTTAACTTCTGGAGTGAATTTCTAATCTTTTTCGCTTCTATATCTGAATCTAAAGGTAATAAAGAGATTGAATCTTTACTTCCAACATTAGATTGATCAATTCCGGCATTAGCACATATAAAGCCATGGTGAGTTTCAACAACCAAAACATGCTCTGCTTTTAATACCTGTTTAGATTCGTCTAGTATTGCCTGAATTAATTCCTGAGATTTTATTGGTAAACTGGCCTTCTCTGTCAGAGGTGCCATTTTTTTATAAATTTCAATAGCTTTTTGGCTCGGTTTAATATTTTCTAAATTCCTCATTCTTCCTAAGCTTTTCGAAACGATGGATTGAGCAATAACTAGAACATCTCCATTTTCTAATGTTAAGTTCTTACGCTTTAAAGCATTGAAAATTATCGATGGGAGATTATCACCCGCTTTTATAAGAGGTATATCTTCTATACCAATCAAATTAATGTTATCATTCATTTTCTTAAATGGGGTATGTTTTTAAAATTATTTTCGATAACTTCTTAAATCTGAATCTTTACTTAGAGCAAATTTTTCGTATTCATCTGGTATTGCACAACACGCAGAGAAAAAATTGTAGTTTATATTAGGATACAGTTCTTTTGCCCATTTTAATGTCTTCTTCGAAGGAATTTCAATTCTATTTATACCCGCTTTAATAGCACATTTCTCTATCTCGACTCTAACATCTCCTCTTGGTCTCATGCATCCTAAAGAAATCTCTGAGTTAGGATAAACAAACCTAATAATAGTAATAATTTTTGCTATATCAACCGGCTTAGGTCTAACGAATTTTGTTTTAGTATTCTTTGGAGGGATTAAAGCAATTAAGACAATTAATGAGGGATTTAGTCCTGATTCTTTCATAAATTTGATCGACTCTAATTCTTTATGGAGTTTACCGTAATACAACCCAATGCAGATGTGAGGTACAATATTTATACCGTATTTTTGCATATAACCAATTGCTCTTTTATAATCATCTAAATCTTTATCTAAATGGTAAATATCTTTTATTACATCCTCATCCATATTAATATCAAAAGAAACAATATCTACACCTACTTGTGCTAGTTTTCTAGCAGTTTCTTCACTAAGCAGACCGGTATGCGCATTTATTATTAAATTCGTCTTTTCTTTGATTTCTTTTATGGAATCTAAATAGTTCAATAAGGGAACAGAACCGTCTGGTTGACAACCTCCTGAAATTAAGACTCCAATTCCATCGTTATTATGTAATTCCATTAAAAATGTTTTTAATTCGTTATTATGTAAAATTGGTTTCATTCCTTCAAGATATTTTTTATTACAATGTTCACAATGTAATGAACACTCACTTCCCGTAATGCTTATAGCCGGAAACCTTTTGTTTGGGATGTAAATTTTTAATAAATTTCCAAAACTTTTCTTCTTCAAATTGTAAGCAAGTTTTAAAAAAGGTTGTAAATCTTTTATATCAAGGCTTAAAATCTTATTATAATCTGCCCATGTTTGGGTACCCGTTTCAAACTTTTTTAATAAATTTTTATTACTATTCATATTTCTTTAACCATTCATTATTAGAATATTTCTTTAGGATAAGATTTTCAGCTATTTTTAATTCATTCTCTGTAAAAACGCCCTCTTTTAATTTAATTCCTAATGTTGTTTCAAAACCTGCTTTTAAAGATGTTAGAAAAGCCTTCTCGTCATATATTTCTAACTGGTCTTTTATACCAATGCATTTTGCATAAACAGATTTTACCATTTTCGATTTGTTTACATTATGAGGCGCTTTTAAAACTGAATACATAAGTTCCGGGTCGAGTTCTAATAAAATTGTCCCATGTTGGAGTAAATAACCTTTTTTTCTAATTTGTGCATTTCCAGAAAACTTTTTTCCATCCAAAAATATTGCGGGACAATGAATTACTCCTTTTTCTGGTTTTAATCCATATTGTGTTAAAGCTAAAATTATTCCTGCTTCTATTTTTTCAAATTGTTCAAGCACATTCTTTGCATTAAGGTTTTCTAGGAACCTCGTAGGACACACAATAGAATATGTGATTTCGCGGATACTATCATGGAACACTGACCCCCCGCCCGTGATTCTCCGTACAATATTGAAACCCTTTTCTTCGGCAATATTGACTTCTACTTCGCTAGAAAGACTTTGATTTCTTCCAATAGATACCGTTGATGGATTCCATTTGAAAAATCTAAGAGTATTAGGAGACTCTTTTTTAATAACCGCGTCTAAGATAGCTTCGTCTAAGGCCATATTCCAATATCCATTCCTAGTTTCTAGAGGAAGAAATCTCCACTCCTTCTTATTTTCTGACATTAACTTTTACGAACAAGGTTAATTAAACTTTCATATATTGCTTCTTTCTCATTTGCAGAGAGATTTCTTGGGTAATTATAAATTGGACCTGAAGGTCTCGACGTATAGTACGGACGGTTGCAACCAGAGCATCCTGAAGTTAAAAAAGCTTCTGTACTACTAATTAAATTCCATAATTCTCTTTTGTTTAAATTGAACTTGATGAGTTCACCAATATTATTAAATGTAAAGTCGCTAAGATTTTTAAGATCGTGTATTAGAAGATATCTTCCTAATTGTATTTTTCTAAAATTTAAAACTTCTGGTTGTCGTAAGTTTTCAAGCTTAGTTCCTTTTATTGGCATGAATGCAAATAGACTAACCTTGATTTTTAAGTCATGGAGATTTTTGATCATCTTTAAAATTTCTTTTGGAGTTTCTCCTAATCCTACTATCAGATGTGTTGTAACATATCCTTCTGAGAAAATTTCTAATGCAACTTTAAGATTTTGAAGATGATGATCCCAATTGTAAGGACCTTTAACTTTTCTTCCCTTAATTGTTTCAAAAATCTCAGGTGTAGCAGCATCAAGAGCTATACCTACCCTCTCAACTCCAATAAGTTTTAATTGCTCTAACTTCTCTCTTGACATCGGTGGTATAGCAACTGACATAGGTGTTTCGCAGTCCTTTCTAATCTGAGATATAATTTCAATGAGATCTTGAAAATTCTGGATATAATTTAGAGTTTGGATGCAAATTCTTTTAAATCTTTTTGTAGGCGGTAAATAATTCAGTTTAGTAAGAAATTCTTTAAAAGAAAAAATTGGCCAACTCACTCGTGAAAGCAATTCAATCGAGCTCTCTGATTCTCTGGCTTGAGGACAAAAACCGCAATTTGCTGTACAATGGCCTTCTTTATAAGTCATTAAATAACATGTCGTTGGAACATCCTTAAATCTTTTACTTTCGTATAAACCTAGTACTGAAGCACTACCTATCGACACTCTAATCTTATCTACTACCATTATTAGAACGAAAATTTTGGTGAAGAATACCTTTTTGATAAAGAATATACCTTAATTCAAAAAAAATTTATTGTTTAAAATCTAAAGGATAAAAATTTCAATTTAACTAAAATAATCTATTAATTTTTATTTATAAATCTACATTTTATTGAATAATTGGCATAGTCTCAGCCCCTCTACTCCAAAAGCGGAGTTTCAAATCCTAGTTCTTTTAGTTGTCAATTATTTTGTTCTTTAAATATAAATATGATAATTAGGTAGTAAAAGCTTTATGATATTAAAATATTAAATTATGACATATTATATTGAAGATCCTTGTATTGAATCAGAAGCCGATGAGATTTTTAATGATTGGTATGAAATCAATGGTGTATTAAAAATAAGAGAACTTTCACGACAGCTTCGAACTTTTTTCAAT
>JAUWDN010000177.1 GCA_030608765.1 Promethearchaeota archaeon | reverse complement strand
CTTAATTATTGCATCGACAATAATTTCGGAACAATAATTATCGGGTATAATCAATTCTGGAAGCAAAAAGTTAACATGGGGCGGAGAAATAACCAGAAATTCGTGCAACTTCCCTATTTTAAATTGATTTCTCAAATTCAATACAAATCCAGATTAGGAGGAATTGATGTTATCTTAGAAAAAGAATCTTTTACCTCTAAATGCAGTTTCTTAGACAACGAATCGATTCAAAAACACAAAACATATGCTGGAAAGCGAATTAACAGAGGGCTATTTCGAAGTAAGAAAGGAATCATTATAAACGCCGATGTCAACGCGGGATATAATATCATTAAGAAAGTAGTCCCAAATGCCGTATTGGTTGATGGAATAGAGGGTATAGGGTTATATCCATATTCTATTGCTATTTCGTAAATTTAAATTTCAATAGAATAAAATTTTAATTCCTTGAAGGGAAATTAAAAATAACCTGTGAACTTTAATTAAAATAAGAAAAATGTAGGTAATTTTCAGTGATTGAAAAAAATATTGAAAGAAAAATCTTTTTTGGGGGACCTATTATAACCATAAATGATAAACTACCAATAGTTGAAGCAGTAGGTGTAATTGGAGAAATAATCAATTTTGTGGGAAGTTTAGAATACGTTAAAAACAGAATGGAAAATGATTATATTTTAGTTAATTTAAATGGAAGTACTTTACTACCAGGATTTATAGATTGCCATCTTCACCCCATAATTTTTGCTTTTTACTTATTGAATCCTGATTTAACTAATGTTAACAGTCTTGAAGAATTAAAACAACTACTTAAAAACGCTTCCGAGGCTAAGGGAGATGATGATCTAGTTGTAGGATTTAATTTAAAGGAAGAAAATTTTGATAGACCAATTTTACCTACTAAGTGGGATTTAGATGAGGCTTGCTCGACTAAACCCATCTTCATTATGCGTTATGATGGACATATTGGGATTGCCAATACTAAAGCATTAGAATTAGTAGGTATTACACGTGATAGTATTGCTCCCGAAGGAGGAGAAATACGAAAAAATGATAAGGGGGATTTAACCGGAATATTGTCTGAAAACGCATTAGATTTAATATTATCAAAAATTTCAATTCCGGGACCGCAAGAAATCAAAGGTGCTGCAGAGCAAGCTTTTATGATTTTAGCTGAAAAGGGCCTAACTTCCCTTCATGGCGTTCTTAGCACAGATACAAAGGGGGAGTTTGGTGGAGCTGCCGCAGTTGAAATGACCATATATAAAAGTTTGCTCGATATTATACCTCAAAATTGGTATACATTAATTAATACTGATAAACCAAAGAAATTAATACGATTAAAAAAACCTCCACTAGATGATTATTCTAAAGAAAGTAAATTTAAAATTAATTGTTTAAAACTATATTTAGATGGCTCATTTGGAGCTAAAACAGCCTGTATGCATGAGCCATTTTCTGATGCCCCAGATATGTGTGGCTTTTGTGTTATTGATGAAGATGAGATCTACGAAAAAATGAAAATTGCTCATAACAATGGTTTTCAGATTTGTATTCATGCCATTGGAGATAAAGGAAATCGGATCGTAGTTGATTTGTATATAAGGCTTTTAGAAGAATTTCCTAGAGAAAACCATAGACATAGAATTGAACACGCTTCCATGTTAACACATGATGTAATACAAGATATGAAGAAATATGGAATAATAGCATCCTGTCAACCGCCATTTTTAAATTCAGAGTATACGTGGTTAGAGAAAAGATTAGGGAAAGAACGTCTGAAGTACACTTACCCATTTAAATCTATTATAGACGCGGGGGTAGTTCTAGCATCCGGTTCTGATTGTCCAATTGAAGACCCTAGCCCTTTACTTGGTTTACATGCACTTATTAATCGAAATGGATTAGTAATTGAAGAATGTATATCTGTAGAGGAGGCTCTGAAAACGTACACTCTTAATGCTGCTTATGCTGCATTTGAAGAAGATATTAAAGGAAGTATAGAAGTAGGAAAATTGGCTGATTTTGTGATATTAGATAGAAATCCACTAGATATACCTAAGGATGAAATTAAGGATATTCAAGTACGAGAAACTATAATTAGAGGTAAAACTGTCTTTGAAAAACAGAGTTAGAAAATTTAGTCTTTTATAGAATTAATCGAGCTTTTCCTTTATAAAATTCCAAATAAGCTCATTTACTTTTTCAGGTTGTTCAAAGTTAAATCTATGACCCGTATTTTCAATAAATTCTAGATTAGAATTCGGAATGTGTTTGTTTAAATATTTAGAATTTTCGGGCAATATCAACCTGTCACTGTCTCCTGATAAAATGAGAGTAGGATGTTTGATTTCCTTAAGGCGATCTCGGCTGTCGTGGTCAACAATTGCTGCTCCTTGATTAATCCAATCCTGAACTTGAGTTGGTTCTTCAGTATACAGTTTTTTTAGAGATTCATAGAGCTCTTTATCGTGCCGTAATTTTTTTCTAAACGGCTTTGCATACAACGCACCAATCCTTACTTTAAACTTCTCATCCTTGCTATAACCCTCCATCATCTTTTGTGATTCAACTATACTTGAACCGGTATGAAGGGCTGTTGTAGCACATAATATCAGTGTTTTAACTTTTTCAGGATATTTTAAAACAATATGTTGAGCAATCATACCTCCCATACTTAAACCGGCAAGATGAATTTTTTCTTTTATACCTAAACAATCAAGAAGTGCTATGATATCTTCTATAAACATATCAATTGAATATGGATAATTTGGACGCGAACTTTTTCCCGTTCCGCGGTTATGGAGCGTTATTACTGTCATTCTTTCTTTAAAATAAGGTACTTGAAATTGCCAACTAAATTTACTTCCTAAACCACTTATTAATACGAGAGGCTCTCCTTTTCCTTCTTGTATATAGAATAATTCAATCCCATTATGTTTGAAATATGGCATGATAATTGCTCCTTCTATTATTAAAATCTAAAATTAAAAATAAATTAAAAATACTCACAAAAAATTGAAAAATATAAAAATTAATAATGTTTATCTAGGTGCTGGAAAACCTTTTTTGATGAAAGAAAATATAAATACTAATCAGTAAAGTAAAGATGTTCATCAAATCCCGTTTCACTTATGAGGTCTTGACCTAATTTTTGAATAGCTTTTTTAGTGGGATTTTGTAGTATACGTCTGCAAATATTAACCACTTTAGTTAATTTTGAGTCAGAGAAATCGCGTATAATATTATCATATCTCGAAAAATCTAGTCCTGCGGTGTAAACTCCAGCGCTGGAGTGATCTGCCGACGATGAGACTTGCCAATGCTCTACTTTCAACTCGATTTTTGAAAGAAGTAAGCTATCAGTAAACCATTCTATGAATAAATTCATTCTTTTCGATTTTCGTTTTGTTGTTTTAAGTATTTTAAGCGTGCGATTTAATCTATCGGGGTGCATTTGTTTAAACACTTTTTCTTGAAGCTCAGATAAATTCTCTTTAACATGAGCTTTTATTTCCTCGAGAATTACTTTAACTTTTTGTGCTCTTTCTTCAGTAATATCTTGGTGAATAAGTCTTATATGTTGAGCAATTGACTCAGTTAAATCTTGACTTTGATCTATTGAGGTTTCTTGATGACTTGGAGGAGATGATGGAGGAGAACGCTGGATTTCAGCTGGCAAGTTATAAATCTCTCTCTGTTGAAGATTAAAAAGTGCTTCTAATTTAGTTGGATCTTGCCTAACTTCGTTAAATTTCTCTTGAATTGCCTCTCGAGAATAGCCCATGTTCATTAAGTAAAAAGCCGCACTAGCTAATTGATTTTCTAAAGCTTCAGAGGTATTATAGCCCCCTGCTCCGCCGAATTGCTCTCTTAGTTGGTCGTCCGCGACAAGACTTATTTTTTCTTCGTTGATTTCATCTATTTTGAACGAATCTATTTTATTAAGTATGTATTCTACTTGATCGCTACCTAAATAGCTTAGATTTCCAATAGGTCCAACCATATAAGATATTTTTTCCATCTTTTTTAAAAGTTCAGCTACATCTCGTTGCGATTCGCCTTTTGTAACTGTTAAAAAGTGTTCCAAGAAGTTTTTGTTAAAACCTGCCACAATTTTGATGTTATTTTCATCAAATTTATTAAGGTGACTATCTAATCCATCACCTTGATACTCAGGAGGAAGATTAATGTTATAGACCAG
>JAUWDN010000090.1 GCA_030608765.1 Promethearchaeota archaeon | reverse complement strand
TATTATGTTTGCATTAATTGGGTCTTTAGCATTCGTAATTATAGCCGACATAATTCGTATAGTCTGGGGTCCAGAATATTCTGTTTTTAATTTCTTAACAAAATCCATGCTAAGAAATAAAGAAAAAAACGCTGCGGGGCCTCAAATTTACATTATAACAGGAATTATCTTTTCTTACATGCTTTATATGGCAAAAATTATCCCCGATGTTCGCATATTTTTTGCGGGAATCCTTATAGCTTGTCTTTCAGACGCATCTGCGGCATAAATTGGAAGAAGATTTGGAAATCATAAGGTAATACTCAGAAATAAGGAGGTTAAATCGATTGAAGGGTTTATTGCGGGTGTTGTGGTCGCATATATTATTGGTCTCGTGTTTGTAGGACCAATCTATGCTATAATAGGTGCTCTAGTTTTCTTTCTTACAGATTATTTACCCTCAGTTACCGCAGATAATATATTAAATCCAATATTTATACCAATTGGTATCCAACTGACGGTAATTCTATTGGGATTACCAATAGGTTGGTTTTAGAAAGCTAAAACATTATTTTAAAATTTAATTGTAAGTATTACTATGCGAGAATTAATTAACGAACTTAAAGATATAAAATTAGCGATTTTTGACTTAGATGGAGTTATATACAGAGGTGATTCCTTAATCTCTAACAGTGATAAAGTGATTAACGATTTAAAAGAGATTTCCGTTAAAGTTGTCTATAATTCCAACAATTCTACAGCTACCAGACAAATGTACGTTGATCGTTTGAGAGATTTTAACATAAAAAGTGAAATAACTGATTTTTATACCAGCGCATCAATTACCACAGGAGAAATTACCAATTTAAAGAAGAATGCAAAAATCTTCGTCATCGGTGAAATCGGATTAAGGGAAGAATTAAAAATGAGGGGACATACTGTTGTCAATCTAGATTCTGATAGTAATGAAGTTGACTATGTAATAGTTGGTTTGGACAACAACTTTAACTACAAAAAACTAGCCTTTGCTCAGAACTGTATTTTACAAGGAAATGCACAGTTTTATGCGACTAATGCAGACAGTACCTTACCCGTTGCCAATAGATTATTACCTGGGGCAGGTGTAATGGTAAATGCCGTTCAAACATGTACTAACCAGAAACCATTAAAAATTTTTGGTAAACCAAATCCATTTGGGATTAGTACGATACTAAAGGATACTAATACGCCCCCTAACAAATCTGTGATTTTCGGGGATCGGTTAAATACAGATATTTTAGCTGGGAATCGGGCTAATATTAAAACAGTTCTTGTATTAACTGGAGTCACAAATGAATCTGATGTTAAAAAAGTTCGAGAAGAACTTATTCAATCCTCAAAAATTGATAAAGATTTGAATCCTGATCTAATGATTAATTCATTAGAAGATATTTTTAAAGAATAAGTGATCAGAGTCCAGCTCTAGCTAACATTAACTTAGCAATTTCAGTGAATATATCTTCTATGTTTCTCCCATCCTTAGCTGAGCATTCGATATACCCAAATAAATTTTCTTCTTTTGCAAGATCGTATGCTTCCTTACTTGAAACAGCTCGCTTATAACTTAAATCTATTTTGCTTCCAACCATTATTACAGGTAACTGTTTATCTTTAGCTCCAACAAAGCCTTTTTTAAAAATTTCGATCCATTCAGGGAAATTTTTCAAGCTAGAAAATCTTGTTACATCATACATAAAAATCCCTCCAGACGCACCAAGAACATAGCTTGGTAAAAGAAACCTGAAGCGACTTTCTCCAGCAAAATCCCAAATTTGCAGTGATACTAGTTTATCATCTATTTTTATCTTTTTAACATGGAAATCGACTCCAATAGTTATCGATTGATTTGTTTTAAAGATTCCCGTAAGGTATCTACCAATGAGTGTTGTTTTTCCTACGCCTCCATCTCCAAAAAAACAGACTTTAAACATTACATCGGGTTCTCTATCGTCTTTCTGATTCTGGTTGTTAATATCATTCATTTGTTTGTATCTGAAATCGCCTTACCATCCGATTTTGTAATTAAAGTATCTTAAAAGTATAATAATAATTATAATTATAATAAAAGTTTCTAATTAAAATATTAATGGTTTCCAAAAGATATTTTAATAATCCTTCCAAAAATGTAAGAAACATCAAACTAAATAAAATTTTCAGTTAGAGACATATTTTAATAAAGTACTTAATTTTTTTATCTAGGAGATATTGTGTCAACGAAAATAAGCATTGTAAACTCTACAGGTTTATTTATATGTAAATGTGCCCTCAAGAAGCAATCAAACTAAAATTGCAAGGATTTGATGGACTTTTTCATTCGTACTAAATTACTTCTCACTATAAAGATCGCTGTAATTTTTTAGAAATAAATAATTTGAAAGTCTTGTATTTTGAATCGAATTTACTTGAACGAATTCATTTGGAGCATGTGCATATCCTCCAATACCCAAACCGCCAACTATAAAGTTCAATCCCAATTGGCTTTGTATCTGTGTTAGTGGAGCTGCGGCTGCGCTAATCGGCCAAATCTGAGTAGTAAATCCGAGTTCTTTAAAACTATCTACAAGACTTTTTACTAAAATTGAATCTTCTCTAACTATTGATCTATCATAGCCCATGTTTTGAATAATTTCAAAGCTGGATTTTAAATTTCTCGTTAAATCTTTAACTTTCTTTTTAATTTCTTCAAATACTAAATTTACCGATACATCGTGAGCAAATCTAATGTCAATATTACACTCTGCCTTGTTAGCTACCATATTTTTTACTCCATTTTCCAAATAACCAGATTTTAAAGTAGAGATATTGAAAGTTGGATTAAACAAGTAATCAATAAAACTTACTTTAGGATTATCAATAAGAGTTTGTTTAATTCCTGCTTTTTCTTTTACTATTCCTAAATCAATACTTTCCATTAAATCGTCTATAATTTTGTTCTCCTTTTTTGTCATCTTGTAAGGAACGCTTAATGAATTAATATTAAACTTATTTTCAGAATAAATACTATTAAGTACGAATATCAAATCTTGAGCAGGATTAGGTATCATCGAACTAAAGGCAGAGTGTGATTCTGCATTTAATGATGAAACCTTAATGGTTAAAGATAAAATACCTTTATAACCAAGTTTTAAAACCGAAGTTCCATTTAAATCCTGTTTCATTGAAGGGTAATATGCGTCTATGCAAGAATTAAACATATTCTTTTTTTTCTTAAGAACATTTACTAGTGAAGGTGAACCTAATTCTTCTTCCCCATCTATTAAAAACAATAATGATGTAGGGAGCTTTTTTTCTTCTTTTAATAGTTTCACCACATTCAAAAAGCATAGCAAAGGAGTTTTTGAATTGTATGCCCCCCTAGCAATAATAACCTTACCTAATTTATCTAATGGCTTTGGTAAATCAACAATTTCTGCTCCGAAAGGATTCTTTATCCATTCTTTTTCTTTATTGACAGGTTGAGTATCGTACATCATGTATATTAATAACCTATCTTTGCGGTTTCCATCAACTTCAGCTAACAGTAATGGATTCATTTCCCCTTCGATTTTTACTACTTTATCGCAAAAATTAGAAATGTACGAGGTAATATAATCTTTAGCTTCTTTAATTCCTTCTCGATTTGAAGTATAACTTGGGATTTTTAAGAAATTGATTAAATCTTCTTTAATAAACTTTTCATTGGAACTACGGATTAATTCTTTTAAATCATTTTTACCGCTAGAAGAGCTTTCTTCATTCATATATATTAAAATTTTAAGTCTCATTAATTAAATTATCTATTGAAAAATGAGTATGAAATTAAATATGGATGAGTTAGAACTTCCAAAAACTGAAAAAGTTAAAAAGTTAACTCAGATTATGGATTTAATAAAAAGCAATGGAAATTTATTAGGTGTTTTATTCGCATACCGAGACGGTGGTCTTATTGCGGAAAATTTTAAAGAAAGAATTGATTTTATCACCTTCACATCGATGTGCGCATCAGTCTTGGAAAGTGCTGTAGGCCTTAGTCGTACATTGGGAGACAAAAAAACAACTAAAATAATCGCAGAGTTAGACACTCGGACTATTGTTATTACTGAATGTGACGAGAAAACATTTTTAGTCTTTAATATTAATAAAGAATCTAATTTTAATGTTTTATTAGAAAAAATGGAAGATTATATTCGTAAGATAATTTTCCTCTACTAAAAAAAGAAAATTGAAGCTATATGAGTAGTTCATCTAAGCAAAAAATCATTGATAAATTAAGAAAAGGATATGCACCAGTAGAACTAAGTCCAAAAGCAAATTTAACATCGACCTATAAAAATATATTCAAGCCTCTAGTTAACAGAAAAGATTTCAATCTCTTGTTCGAGCTTTTTGATACTAATGAAGCAATATTGAGAGCGTGGAGTTTTCTAGGTTTGCATCATGTTTTGGAGGAAACTTCTGTTTATGAAGAGGAGAGAATAACAAGGATTCAGAAGATCATATTAGAAGTTTTAAATGATAGTAGAGAAATTAGCTATTATGGTGATTCAGGTGAACTTCAAACCTCGCTACGCGAACACCATGTTAGAAGGATTTGCGAATTAAACAAAAAATTAAGCTTCAAACCCACTTTTGAGTATTGCTTATCTTTTGATAAAGTGACAGACAGTGTGGTTTCTGATCTGATTGAAAATGTGGTTTCTAAAACTGCTACCCCAAATGTAGAATCGTTAATTTTAAAACTCGCTAATAACACAAGCATAAGGGACTTTCATCTCAAAAATCAAATGGTTAAATCGTTCGAAAACCTTTCTCAAGAAGGAGATATTAGCAAATTAAATGAAATCACAAGTCTCTTTAAATCTTACCTAACTCAAGTAAATGAAGCCAAGATTACAGACCAAGAATTCTTAAAAGATGTAAAATCACTTCAAGAAAACATTTTCAGGGTTGGTGCTATATTAGGACTATCACTTGAGGAAGAAACTCTCGAATTTGTGAATTCTTTAAGATATCCATATACTTCATTGTATCTTATTGCGAGGAGATACTATAATAACAACGAGTTAGTATCAATTATCTTAAGAAAATTGGAGGAAAGCGAAAACCCTAATTTCATATCAGAAATTTTAAAGGCAATTTTGGTACTGAAAGAAAATATTGAGAATTGGGAAGATTTAATCATTGAAAATGTAAGAAAATTTCAGATCGTCGATGGGAGTCTCATTAATGACATGCAGAAATCAAATCTCATCAACCAAGAATTGATTGTGAATTTACTAAATGAGGGGGATAAGTGGTCATTGGAATTTATTCGAGAGACTCTCATTGATAACCCAGAAATGCTTGAACGATGGCAAGATGTTAAAAATGAATTCATAAAAATTCTAAAACTTACTATTGCAAAAACTTCTGATGAAAGAAAAACACTTTTAAAAAAGAAAGACATGATCCTCAAGGTAATTATAGATTTACAAATCGAAGAACTTGTAAATTTTACCTTAGAAAATCTCCAGAGTTTAGAGGATAAAAATCTAAAAAAACTTGCAGTTTTTTCCATTCTTAAGTTCGGGGAAGAAAACCTTTTGTTAGAATTGAAGGAACTTATGAAGAAAAATGACGATTTAGCAAAAATAGTTCTAAACTTAATTGAACATTTGAACAGAAATGAATGGAAATTCTTCTATTGAGTTATTAAAATAATAATTCTTTATATTAACTATTAAAGTTTTAATCATTTGAAATTTTAGGTGTAAATTATTGGATAAAGTAGATATTAGAAAAGGAATGACGGAAAAAGAAATTGCTGAAGTTGTTAATACCTCTTTAGACATGATGACGCTAAAAGAGAAAGTAGCATGCATGTCAGGAAACAATTTTTATTTACTTGTACTAAAAGATCGATTTTAATCTATCCACAACTTGAATGTTTATCTGAAAGCGATCTTCTGA
>JAUWDN010000010.1 GCA_030608765.1 Promethearchaeota archaeon | reverse complement strand
CGCAACGACTTAGAATCTGGTTCCCACTTAAAAATTTTCGACAACATTGACTATGAATTTCGTCTGGCATCCATTCTGGGCACATGTTAAGAAAATAAGGAGTACCCATCTTAGCGACCTCTTCCATTAGTTTAATGTAGGACGGTTCGAAATCTTTAAGCCATTCCTTTTTAATCTTTATTTCGTGTTTTGGAAATGCAAACAATTTTCCGTCGTAGTCTCCGTGTATATAAACATCGGTTAGAGCATCAAAAAGTTTTAGACACTCATTTTTATAATCGCCATATCTTCCAATAATTTTTCCGTGGGGGCCAATAGCAGGAATACTCAATAAACCTTCAGGTACCGTGGGAACACACGAAATTGATGTGAAGGGTACTTGACCGCCCCTAGCAGCAAATATCTGGTTCGTTTCAAATATTAAACATTGCATTGATTGTTCAATTTCTCTTGCGGAAAGTCCTTTTGCGTAAGGAGCGAGGAATGCCGTTATGTAATCATATCCTAAACCTCCACTAAATTCGCCTTGTATAATCCCTAACCATTTTGCTAAATGTGTAACAGCGACCCGCAAGCTTCCAGCTGGACCAGACCTACTACAGTGTGCCCAACTATTTACGGGAGGAAGTCCATGCTCAAGAATCATGCGGGGGTCCCATTCTTGACAAAACGGACGAAGATCGAAATATCTTAACATGTGTATGTGGATATCGCCATATAAATGAGCGTGCGCTTCTTCCGAGTCTAAAATTCTTAAGAGGGCGTACTCATCAGAAATTCTATTTGCAGCCCAATGATGTATACTTTCAGGATTCATATCTTGATTTGCGTTTTCATTAACGCCTTTTTCTAATATCGCTTCATAATCCATTAATGGCATACCTATTCGGGTATATATCTTACGCTCGTCTTCGTAGTGTTGTTCTGATAATATTGAACAAACGATTTCCCTAATGTGTGGACCAGAAAGAAAGCTAATGTTGGAAGAAATAATTCTTCTCACAACTAACTCCGTAATTCTGTCAGCAGATTCTAAATCTAACCCCGTTTCGTTAACAATGCTCTGCTTTATTTTGAAGGGATTAAAAGGTACTACATCGCCTTCTGTTCGTGAAACTCTTGGTAGTAAATTTTTTAAAAACCCACTTTCTAACATTTTCTTTTCTTTCGTTATTTCAGATTCTGGAGTCAAAACCATATTAATCATTTATTTTTTTTAATTTACTATTTTCACCTAAGTGATAACTGTATTTTACCACTATAAAAACTAAGAATTTTTGTCGGTTTAATGAACCGAAATAATAACCTTAATTATTATTTGTTCTCGTTAATACTTTGCTTCTTTTGATATAAAAATGTATTTTTTTTTCCAATTTAAAGTTAATCTATTAACCTTTTATTCACAATCTAAAAAACCGGTTAACTAATCCACAGAAATTTAGATGCTTTCACCTATAAGTCCGGTTGTGCTATCTTAAATCTCGATATTTCACTCGTAAACTTAAAATTGTCGTCTTCATGGGTTTTGTAATTTTCAAAGGAACAATAAAAAATTTAAAAATTATTCACTATGAGTATATTTAAAGAAGAAATAGATGAAATCAAATAATTAGAGCGTTTAAAATGAAGTTAAATACTGTGAATAAAAATTCTGTCAAATCAATAGAAATGTTACCGGGAATATATCGAAAAACTCTAAGATATAACAATAATATGATGCTATGCCACTTTTTTCTCAAAGAAAATTCTGATGTCCCCCTCCATTCACATAAAGAACATCAAATTGGATATGTAATAAAAGGAAAATTACAATTTTTTACCGAAAATGAAGAATTTATGGCTGAAGAAGGAGATAGTTATGTTTTTGAATCAAACGAAAAACACGGGGCTAAAATATTGGAAGATTCAGAAGTTATAGATGTGTTTAGTCCTTCAAGAGAAGATTATAAATAAATCTGCGCAATTATAAAAAGAAATTAATAATAATTACCACTGATAAGCGGCAACAACAAAAATTGCAATCATACACAATATAAATTCGCCTAGTAGCCAATCAACGTACAATTTCTTTTTTTGATCTCTATTTTTTTTTACTCGTGTCGCTAACGCAAAACTAATTGCTGAATTTGTTCCAGTGAAAATGATTAATGTAAATGTTGACGCATTTAACTCTAATTCAATTAAGTCTAGTATTGAGTCAAAAATAAAAAACGCACTTAAAAGTAGTAACAAAGCAATTAAAAAAATCCATCCTGAAAAATGAATAATTTTCTCAAATATGATTTCCTCCCTGGATAATCCTCCAGGCAACCCCGTAGGTTTTTTCTTTACTTTTGACATATCTTTCTTACCATACTAATTATAAAAAATTGAATGGTTAATGATTCTTAATTCTTTTTTTTTTCTATAAATACGATTCAAGATTTTAAGGTTTGTTTTTCAAAAACAAAATCGCCTTTGCAATATCTCCCTCACTATCAATTAACGCAGCATTCGCTTCTTCTTTATCTACATTTGCTTGAGCTGCCACTAACATTATATCGTTTTCGGTAATAACCGGTTTTGTTTCAGATTCTTCGATAACTTCTGCTACTTCTCCTTCTTCTTTTTCTCCAATTCTAACCTCCCCTACAGAGTATTCCTCTGCTTCACCTATTACTTGATAAATCTCTTGTCCCATTTGCTTCATTAACACAACTTCAGGTTGATCGATTACGAGAGTTTTTTCTTGACTTTCTATTATTACTCTTGTAGCGTTAATTTGATCCATTTCAATTCCTTGTTGCTGCATTCGACGACGCATCTGTCTTGAAGCAAATTGTTGCCCTTCTCTCTTTTTTGTTGCTTGTGGACGCGTTGGTTTGCTTTTTTCTTTTTTTTGCATCTCTTTTGGTAATTTAACCAATTTTTTCAACAACTCCAAACTATATATATTTATTATTATCTATTCAATTTTATAATTTTGATTTACCTATGCCTTTCCGAACTTTTATGGCAATTCCCGTTTTAAAACTTCTAACATACGGGACTGGGATCACTAACTTACCAATCGCTAAAATTTCATCTTCTTGATTAACAACAATAATCTCGTCAGATGGTCTTAAATTATCGTCTATGTCTGTAATATGTTTACAAAAGACATTTCGACCTATTTTAATGAAATCAGATATTTCATTCATTACTATACCCCTTAACCTTGGGGTTGGAATATTTTTAATTATTTTCTCAGCTGAGAATAAACTCAATGTAAAAAATCCATTAGTCGGTCTTAAATTTAGCAGAAGATTGTTTCTATAAAAAATATGTTTAATTTTTCCGGTGTTTTTAGAAAATTTAAAATTAATCTCACTTTCATCTTCAAATAGAATATCAGTTATCGATTGCCCAAATTGGTAATCAGAAATAGCCTTTACTTTTCTTAAAGCAAAGAACAGTTTAGTTTCCATATTGATTTGATTTCTGTATCAATTAAAATTAAATAAAGATGATTATTTGTATAAAAGATGGTTAAGTATACATCCTTGATTGTAGAGCCTTGTCTTTCATTTTATTCATTACCTTATCCACAGCTTCAAAAAAATCATCTTTTACTATTCGTCCTGCCTCTTTCCTTATTGCAAACATTCCGGCTTCAGTGCAAATTGCTTTAATATCTGCTCCAGTTGCACCTTCAGTTAACTCAACTAGTTTTTTAATATTAAGTTCTCCTTCGATATTTAAAGGTCTCGTGTGAATTCTAAAGATTGATTTTCTAGCTTCCTCATCTGGCATTGGAAAATCAATCATCCGGTCAAACCTACCTGGTCTTAATAAAGCAGGATCTAATATATCAATTCGATTAGTTGCACCAATTATTTTCACGTCTCCCCTTTCTCCAAATCCGTCTAATTCGCTTAATAATTGCATTAAAGTCCTTTGAACTTCTCTGTCGCCAGATGTTGCTATTTTTAATCTTTGAGATCCAATTGCGTCTAATTCATCGATAAATAAGATAGTAGGGGCTTTTTGTTTTGCTAAATTGAAAATTTCTCTAACTAAACGAGCACCTTCGCCTATAAACTTTTGAACTAATTCCGAACCAATTATTCTAATGAATGTAGCAGAGGTTTCGTGCGCAACTGCTTTTGCAACTAATGTTTTACCCGTACCAGGTGGTCCATAAAGCAAAACTCCTTTAGGAGGATCAATTCCTACTTGTTCAAACAACTCTGGTTTTAATAAAGGTAATTCCACAGTTTCTCTTACCTCTAGTATCTGATCATCTAAACCACCTACATCCTCGTAAGAGATGTCTGGAATCTCGTCTATAACTTCCATTCCTTTCACAAATGGATCTAATTTAGTTGGTAGAATTTCCATTATTGCGAAAGTTCTTTGATTTAAAGCGACTCGCATTCCTGGAGTCAATTTTTCTTTTTTGACTTTTCTACTGGGGTTAACAACGAAACTAGGTCCAGTGGAGCTTTTTACTATAAGTTTACCCGTGTCTTCCAGTATATCAATTACAGTTGCCGAAATTAAAGGAGGTTCTCTTAATCTATCAATTTCATTCCTTAAACTGTTTAATTCTTGCTCTAATCTTAAACGTTCAGCATCTAATAGTTGCTTTTCGGTTTCTAGATTTCTTAATCTCTTTTCAAGATGCCTTGTATAAGTGATTATATATTCTTCATCCTTAGTTTCTTCCTTTTTTCTCCTTTCTTTAGTCGTTGTCAAATCTTAGATTCTCCATCTTTTACTTATTTTAATTTTAAGGTGATATTTTAATTTAATAATAATAATTTAATCATTTAAACTTAAGGTAATACGCTAATATCAGAAAGAAGTTGAGTTTTAAAAAATTTTTGGATTATATTTTATAACGAGTTTTGGCTAAAAATCAAAAATTATAAGAGTTCTACATCTCGATCTTATATATAATACTTTTCCTTGGTAATTATTAAGTATTAGGTTATTTTATGTCGAAAAAAATAGCGAACCACTTTGAGAAGGAATGTCCCATTTGTGGTGGAAAAATATGGGGTAGAGGAGAAAAAGTTATAATAGAAGGGGCTAAAATTACTGTGTGTCAAAGCTGTGCCCAATATGGCATTAAAATCAAGTCTAAGCCTAAAATAACGGCTACTTCCAAAGAATTATATCCTAAACCTAAATCTTCTGTGAAAAAAGTAGTTTATCGGAGAGCAATCGAAGAAAGTGTAGAAATTGTTAGCGATTATGCTATGAGAATAAGAAACGCTCGTAATTCCCGTGGATTTAATCAAGATCAGTTTGCTCAAAAACTAAACGAAAAACCTTCTTTATTAAGAAGAATTGAAGCTGGGAAAGTTGTACCTACAATAAAGTTAGCGAAGAAAATCGAAAAAGTCTATGACATTAAACTTCTTAAAAAAATAGATGAAATTGAGCCAACTGGCCATCAAAGCCAGTATATGAAGAAATCTAACGGTTCTTCTTTGGGCGATATCGCCTATGTTAAAAAGAAAAAGAAATAGGAACTAATATAGATAAGAGGGTTGTAATATCTAACATCAGATAGTAGTAGCTTATAAAAATAGGCATTCTTTTATATTTCAGAGTAAATCTCTAGGATAAAAGAAAAGAAGAAAAATCCAGATTTTCAATAAGAACTATTCTCTTTTTTAGAAGATGAATTAATTCCTGATTTTCTTGAGCTTCTAATGGACCCCCACAATCAGGGCATCTGAAATTCAACTCAAATGCTTTATCAAAATTGAATTTATTGTTTGAATCTTGACAATCTTTACAAACAAAGAAGTAGTTATTTTCTTCGAATCTTAACCTTTCTCTTAACTTTATCTCCATTGTTCTCCTTTTATCCATTAATATTTCTTCAAACAAATCAAATTCATGCCACCAATAATATATAAACCAGCCTGTAGATTTATCACGAATTCTTCTAAATTGAGCTAATTTTCCACTATATAATTTATATAATGTCTTTCGTACGGTATTTAATTTTAAAAACTCTTCACTATTGCTTTCAAAACTCATATCGGGATTTTTGTCTTTAAGGCGGGTTTTAATGTTTTCAGTAATACCTTCATCAGTTATATCTTCATCTTCCGAATTTAATAATTCAATTCCAACTTCTATTGCTATATCTCCACTTATTATATACAAAAAAGATCTTAACAGAGGGCTTAAATCCTTCATAATCCGTGATTTTCTCAATTTTTTCTATTGGTTATACAAGTAAAATTTTCATAAAAATTAAATTTTTTGAATTTCTAAATATTTGAATTTAGTTTGCTGAATTTTAAACTAAAATCGAGTATTGTTTTTCTATTAATTCACCGTCAATATTAAGTGATCGAAACATTTTTCCTTTTCTTATCGCCATGATCCTTAATAAACGTGAGTCCTTGATATTCGTAGGAATCTCAATCTCGTTTATTAAATAATTATTAAGTACTATAATGGACTTCCACTTTTTAGGGATATCAGATATAAAATCAGGAACAGCTAAATCTAACACCATCTTAAGATTAGCATCTGTATTACTAAGTATTCCGGTACAAAATTGAATTCTTTTATTCACATCGTCATCTTCAGCTTTTTTTTTAGATGGTTGGGGTATTTTTTTTTTGGTCGTAACTTTACAAGTTGGATTAATAACGAAAGATAACAGTAAGTAGCTATTCTCTCTAAATATGTCTAGTGCTTGTAATAACAGGCTCTTATTGATCTGGTCAATAATGTCTGCTTTGTAGTTTTTAGTTTTACCCGTGGATTTTTTCAAACCCCAGTTTAAGCCTAGATTCGATATTGTATCTTGTAAATCGCTTCCTGTTATCAATTTCCCATTAATCTCAAAATCAGGTTGGGAATTCGATAGAGATTTCACAACAAGCTCTAAAATTAAATCTTCATATTCATGAGCTCCTTTAAGGGTTATTTTTCCACTTGTTTTAGTGATTTTTAACGCAGGACCAATAAAATCTCCTTTAGAATATCTATAGAAATGTCTATGAATGTGCATGTGTTTTTTTGCGGGGTCGTCTAACTTTGGCGTGGTAATTAAGTTGTTTAAAAAATGCATTTTAACTCATTAAATTATTTCTTTAATAATATATATCTAAATAATGATATTATAAATAGAACACAACTTTAAATTTTAATTTAAGCAATAAGTAGTGAACAAAATTAAAATAAAAGATAGTATAATTTCAAACATTATTAACTATTTAGAGGATAGTTTTAAAGATAATATAATCAGTGTGTACGGTATAGGAAGCTATTTTGATGATACGCTTCCGTCTGATTGGAAATACACTGATATTGATGTAATTGTCATAGTAACCTCGTTAGGTAAAATCCCAAAACTCGATTGGACAGAGGTTCGATACGAAACTAAAAAATTCGAAAATTTTAATGTTTGGCTAGGATACACTACACTACAAGGATTAAAAGAAAAAGAAGTATTTGCCCACGAGTCATTTGCTAATTACGAGTGGAGCCTTTTAGACTTGAAATGTCAAGAGAACTCTCAACTCTTATATGGTAAAGATATACGAAATCAACTTCCCAAGATTTCTGACCTTAAATATGATTTCGATGATATTTTTGCGAGAAGTCTTTATCATCTAGATAAAAGCCTAAAAGAGACTAAATCTTTTGGGAACACTTTAATTTCCAAGAGAGAATTTACCAAGGCCGTATTCAAATTTGGATTCTATTTATGTAAATATTTCGACAAAAGCTATTATTTAACCTCTGTTCTTAATATATCAATACATATAGATAATTTACATATAGACTATAAAATAAGAAAAAATATGCTACATTTCATGAAAGAATCTATGATTTTTAGGCGAAATGATAAATTCTCTACGGATTTTACCAATCTTAGAAAAAATTTTACACTTTTTATTTTTTCTCTACTTAGAAACGGATCTCTTCATAGAAAATTAGAATTTCAAGAATTTATTAATTATCTTAAGAAAAAGTTCAATGGTTTACCATATCTCATAAGGTACATAAAAATAGCAAAAAAAATCTATAATTCCTCCAAAATTTAATAAAAATTACTAACCATTTCATCTCATGGCGACACTTATGAAATCAGATTAATAAAGTTAAAAAAAAATAAAAGATAAGATATTACTTAAACCATAAAAACAAGTAACGATTTTTAATGTTATTTTTAAACTTACAAATTGATGATTTTCAAGTTCCTTCAATAACTATCTGGGTCTTAGCGTGGGTTTTTCTCTTCATTGGGTTCCTTTCTTTGACAATATTAATTGTCTATACAAGATATGGAAGAGAATTATCAATTAAACTCTCAATTATTTCAATTAGCATTTCTGCTATATTATTAGGGTTTGCATTCCACTTCTTCCTCATTACATTTGGGATATAACTCTGTTAGTTATAATTGAACTCAGAATTGTTTCTAATATGATGCAGTTCTAATTGTCTTCATGTGCTAAATACTACCTCATAAGAATCAATAAAAAATATAATAAAGATTTATAAAAGAAGGAGTGTATTTTTCTCTTAATTCAAAATTTAACTTAAATCTATAATTAATAAGAAGGAGCAGAAAAATGTTATTTCAAATGGATACTCTAAGTACCGTCTTGTGGCTAATCTTAGCAACAGTGATAGTATTTCTAATTATGTACATAGCTGTTCTTTTAGTAGTTTCTAAAACTAAAGCGCGAGACAAATGGGTTTTAATTCTTATCTTAGCTTTTGTAGCGGTCTTAGTGCTTCCCATTATCGTAGGAGCAATTATGATGGTTCTGAATCTATTAGGTAATGGATTAGCATCGTTAAGATCAGCTATTGATGGCGGAGGTCAGAACTTCCTGGCGAATTTTGGACCGATTATATTCTTTCTTTTGCTATTAACTTTAACTAAATTCTTGCTGGGTATTTCTTGGGAACACGCATTATGGGTTTCGCTTTTGACGCTATTCATTTTGTATATTATTTATTCTCTAATTCCAGAATTGTATACTTTTGTTCAATTCGGTTGATCTAAAAATTAACTCATTCTTTTTTTTCTTTATATCAAAGTTTGTATTAAAACAAACCAAAAAATAAAACTAGAGAAAAAGAAATTATATTTTTTCTTTTAATTTAAGCCTAGGAGCTAATCCAAGAGACATCATTTCTTGGAGTAAAAGTTTAAAGGCATAAGAACATACTACTTTAGATATCACAGTTCTTTCTCCACATACAGGGCAATATCTCTTATCTCTGTTTCGATCATAAACTGCTAAAAGCCCACATTTCTCACATACTAGTATTACTGTTCGGTCAGACTCATCAAGTAATCTCTCCTTTAATAAAAGAGCCGATCCGTGGCCCACTAAGCAATCTCTTTCCATCTCACCGAATCGTAAACCCCCCTCTCTTGCTCTACCTTCTGTTGGTTGTCTCGTTAAGATTTGAACTGGACCTCTTGCTCGTGCGTGAAGTTTATCTGCTACGAGATGGTATAATTTCTGATAATAAATCGGAGCGCAATAAATCCCAGCTTCGTATTTTTTCCCGGTTATGCCATTATACATCACTTCTCTGCCATTAAATTCAAAACCGGCTTCAACTAATTGATCCTGAAGTTTCGTGATGTCTTTCCATTCGAATGATGTCGCATCACCCAATTTTCCTGTTGTACACGCGATTTTACCGCTAATACCTTCAAATAATTGTCCTAAAGTCATTCTTGATGGCATGGCGTGAGGATTAACGACAATATCTGGAATTACCCCGTTTGATGTGAATGGCATGTCTTCTGCGGGTTGGATGAGTCCAAGTACTCCCTTCTGACCATGTCGAGAAGAAAATTTATCTCCCAACTCGGGAATGCGTAAATCTCTAACTTTAATTTTAACTAATTTATTTCCATCGACAGTTTCAGATATGATTACTGTGTCTACAATTCCTTTTTCATTGTGTCGCATGTTTTTTGAAGTTTCCCTTCTGTTTGGTTGCATCAACTCAAATTCTTCGTAAGATTTAATAAAGCGTGGGGGAGATGTTCGACCAATAAGAACATCACCGCCGCCAACAGCAGTTTCAGGTTCAATAATTCCATCTTCTTCCGATAATAATCTATAGGATTCAGCAGATTTGAATCCTCTAACTCCTCTTTCTGGAATTTCGAATTTATCTAATTCTCCTCCCGGATATTTCCTCTCTTCAGCATCGTAAGTTCTAAAGAAGTGACTACGTGCCAATCCGCGCTCTATTGAGGCTTTGTTTATAATAATTGCATCTTCAATATTATATCCTTCAAAACTCATCATTCCGACTACGAAATTTTGACCCGCTGGTCGGCGATTAATACCAATTATCTCCATTGGGCTCGTTTTTACTAAGGCTTGTTGAGGGTAATGAAGCGTGTGACCGCGCGTATCAAGTCTTAAATGCATATTTGCAGCAAACAGGCCTAACGCTTGTTTAACCATTCCTGCCTCGTATGTATTTCGGGGAGACTGATTATGCTCAGGAAATGGAATAACCGAAGCACAAATACCTAAAATTGCAGCAGGAGAAATCTCTAAATGCGTGTGTTCAGCTGTTATATCTTCTTCAAACATAGCAATATACGCGTTTTCTTCTTCTTCAGCATCTAGATATTCAATAACGCCTTTCTGAATTAAATCAGACCAAGTATACTTGGCTTGTTTTATTTTTTCTATATCCTCTTTTGTGATAAGCGTTTGCTTATTTTTAATTATAAACAACGGTCTAGTTGCTCTACCAGCGTCACAATTTATTTGAATTTCTCTTGAATCGCGATAATATCCAATATTAACGTGCTGACCAATCTCACCTTTCCGCCTTTTTTCTCGAAGTTGATTCGTAAAGGGATTATATTTTTGATGAATACCCACTAATTTACCGTTAAGAAAGACATTTACTTTTTCCCCCATTACGCTTTTCACTTCGTTAATAGGAATTACTCCTAGATCGATTAAGATGTTCTCGATAACTCTTTCATCGGTGCCTACAGATATAATAGAGGCTAGTGCTAAATTTTTTACTAACCCACAATTTGGTCCTTCTGGAGTTTCTGCGGGGCAAATCTTACCCCACTGAGTAGGATGTAAATCTCTTGCTTCAAAATGGGGTTGACTTCTACTTAATGGAGATATAACTCTCCTTAAATGACTCAATGTTCCTACATGATTTGTTCTATTTAACAATTGACTAACGCCTGCTTTACCACCAACCCAATTACCAGTTGCTAAAGCGTGTCTTATTCTCTCCGTTATTACGTCTGCTCTTACAGCAGTTTTAATATTAGGAGCTCTACCTCGAACGGCGGTCCGTTCTAGTTGGTATTTTATGTCTTTTACAAGATTTAAAAATGCAACTCTGAATAGGGATGTAAATAATTCACCAGCCAGTTTCAATCTTTTGTTAGCGTAATGATCTTTGTCATCGGGTTCACGAAATCCTAAAGCAAGTTCCATAACTTTTTGTGCCATCTGTCCTAAATAGTAAGCTTTTTTAATGCGATCTTCTTCCGCATTTCCAATATGAGGCAAAAGGTAGCGATCTAAGACTTGAAGTGCTCTTCTAATACGATAATCTTTCGTTTGTCCTATTGCCACTCTCTTTCCTATATAGTCTAGAGAATTTTGTTGAGATTTCTCTGGATCTTTTAAAATTTGGATTTCAGACGCAACATCAATGACTGGAATTAATTCTTTTTGAATATCATCATTTTCAGAGATCGCTTCAAAGATTTCTTTATCAGAGTGTAATCCCAAGGCACGCATTAAGATTGCCAACGGAATTTTTCCGGGAACTGAAGGAAAAGATACTCTAAGGTTTCCATCTTTCTTTCTTTCTATAGTTACTGGTGCTCTAAAACCACTTCTCGTGGAAAATACTTTTGCTTGGTGTGTAGCACTTGAACTTCGGCTAGCTTCTTCGGCTAATATTCTATTTGGAGCTAAATCCTCTTGTGTCACTAATACACGCTCAGTTCCATTGATTATAAAATATCCGCCTGGATCAAGTGGGTCTTCCCCTCTGTTAATTAATTCTTGTTCAGATAAACTTTCCAAAGGGCAACGACAACTTTTCAACATGATTGGTATTTTACCAATATAAATATCTAGCGTTTCTTCAGCTTCTTCCCTTTGAGTTCGTTCATCAATAGTTATAGGTGTCGTTTCTAAGGTAATATCCGCAGCATAACTTAATTCCCGTATCCTAGCTTCAATGGGTGTAATCTCCATTGTAGCACCGTCTGCTTCTCTAACTTTTGGAACACCAACTTTGATTTTTCCAAAATGAATTTTAAATCCGGGAATATCAGGTATTACTTCTCCCGACTCATAAACTATGCTTTGCATCTCATATTCTATAAAATTATTGTAAGAATCGAGATGTTGGCGTACTAAACCTTTTTCATCAAATAGGCTTTTTAACACAACCCATTTATCACTATTAGACAATCTTTCAGAACTCAATTTTAATTAACCTATTGGAATATTAGTTTTAATAAAAGAGCTTTACTATACTTTTTCTTTTTTGACGTACCGATAATAATTTATATTTTTTACAGTCGTATGAGATTCCCGAACAATTTTTACAATATCTCCTTCTTTTGCGCCTATTGCTATTGAAATTGGGTCCTTATCAAACATTTGAGGTAAATCAGAAAGATTTATCTGATATTTCTCTAATAAATTTTGTGATTCTTCTTTTGTTAGAAGGTAATGTTTTGGGACTAGTTCATGAAGTAGAACATCTATTTTCCTTTTCTTAGTCAAAAAAAAATCCTCTTTCCTCGCTAATTATTTCAAAAAATATTCTATTTCTAAAAAATTTTTCTATTTTTC
>JAUWDN010000036.1 GCA_030608765.1 Promethearchaeota archaeon | reverse complement strand
TCGTAGAAAAAGAAAAGAAGCTCGGGGGAAATTTAAACAATTTAAACATACTTTATCCCATCCAAGAGGATGCTTCTATCTTTTTGAACGAAATTGTTGGTAAAGTTGAAAGTCATAACAACATTGAAGTTCATCTTGAGTCAACTATCAACAATGTCATGGGGTATATCGGAAATTACGATGTTTCTATTAATGACTCTAAGGATGAAGTACTAGAGCTAAAAACTGGAGCGATAATTGTTGCTACAGGCGGTCAAGAATTCAAGCCTAACGGATTATTTCAGTACGACGGTAAAAATCAACAAGTTATGACACAACTCGAAATCGAGCAGAAATTACAAGATACTGATAAATCGTGGCTTGAAAAATTAAAACGCGTTACTTTCATTTTATGCGCGGGTGCTAGACAGAAGGAAGGTATAACCTATTGTTCTAACGTGTGCTGTGGAACATCAATAAAAAACATAAACATTCTCAAAGAATTAAACCCAAACCTCGAAATTGTCGTGTTATATAGAGACTTTCAAATGGCTAAAAAAGGATTTGAAGAGTATTACCGTAATCGAAGAAAAGACGCAATGTTTTTACGATACGATTTAGAACAACTTCCAAAAGTGACTAAAGTAGGCAAATCACCTGAGAAATATAAAGTAGAAGTATTTGATACTAATTTACAAGATAATCTGGATTTTGAAACCGATTTAATCGTTTTAGCCACGCCTATGGTACCTGCAGACAATCTAAAAGAATTAGCAATGATGCTCAAAGTACCTTTAGATAGATCAGGGTTCTTCCTAGAAGCCCATGTTAAACTGAGACCTTTAGATTTTGCTACGGATGGAATATTCCTTTGTGGCGTAGCTCAATGGCCCAAAAACATACAGGACTCTATATCACAAGCAAACGGGGCTGCCGGTCGAGCAAGCAGATTTCTAAGCGCAGGAGAAATAACAACTTCTGGTTTGGTCGCAGAAGTTACTCAAAGCAGATGTATTGGTTGTGGAGATTGTGAGGAAGTCTGTCCTTACAAAGCAATTGAATTAGTAGAAACTACGAAAGAATTTGAAGATGTATCAATTATTATAAAGAAATCATCAATAAACTCAGCTCTGTGTAAAGGGTGTGGCACTTGCGCGGCTACTTGTCCCGTTGGTGCGATATCAGTCAAACACTACGACTTCGATCAAATTAACGCAATGATAGATTCATACCTCTTAGAAAAAGTAAAAAATGGAGGAAGCACCTAATTATGAGTAAATCTAAAAAAAAAGTTAAGAAGACCAAAGATTTTGAACCAGAGCTACTAGTCTTCTGTTGTAACTGGTGTAGCTATGCGGGCGCAGACTTAGCAGGAGTATCGAGATTTCAATACCCTCCAAACATTCGAGTTATTCGCGTGATGTGTTCGGGGAGAGTTGATCCTTCCTTTGTTCTAAAAGCTCTTAAAGATGGAGCAGATGGAGTGTTAATTAGCGGATGTCACATCGGTGACTGTCACTATATTTCTGGCAATGAATACGCGAAAGATAGATTTGAAAGAATGCATAAAATAATCATTAAACAATTAGGCATAAACGAGAAACGAGTTAGATTAGAGTGGGTTTCAGCCTCTGAAGGTAAGCGTTTCGCTGAATTAATAACAGAATTTACGAATGATATAAAAGAATTAGGTCCGCTAAAAAATCTCTAAATCTGTTTTTAATATCTATATACCTATAGATAATTTAATTTTTAAATAAGGCTTTAAATGGTTATATTTAAATTACTAAATTAATGAATGTTACGATATATACAGCTTCGCCTGGAAAATAAACTAATGAAATGAACGGAAGCTTTACAAAAGTCTTTGGTACGTCCTTAAGTGGTATCATTTCTCCTAAGTAGTAATATAATTCATCCGGTCCTCCTAATTTTTCCATTACAAGATTATATGCTTGTTCCTCCGTAATCCAAGGAGCCCATCCAATAATACCAACGGCAATTATTCCAACAGTGCTAACGACAATAAGGATAACAATTTTTTTCTTTTCCATATTTCATATCTTTCTCCTTATATGAATCAATTCTATCTTATTAGATCATTCTTACAGTTATAATCTTTTTGACATTTAATTCAAATTGCTGTGAGTAAGAATAGAAGTCATTTAAGAGTTGAACAAATAATTCTAAATTTCTATTAGGATACCTTCTTGGCAAATTTTTGTAACAATATCAAAACGACAAGAAGAGCCGCAGAAACCATAAGAATTATCATATATACTAAGGAAATTCCTCCAGAATTAAAAAAAGGTTCAAAAGTCATTGGAACGAAAGCAATTCCGATAAATTGACACGCCGTAGTTAAACCCGCGAGAGCACCACGTCTTTCTTTTGATAAAGTCTGGCTATAAAACATGACTAATGTTGTTAATATCCCCCCGGCGAAACCCATAAAGAGAAGTCCTATGGATGTGAACAGTAGCGCTTCAAGACTGTTATTACCAAACAATACTAAAATAGTATTAGCGATAAATAATGAAAGCATTCCGATTGTTAACGCAAGTTTTACGCCTTTTTTCTTTACAGTGAGCCCCGTTAGAATGCCCGCAATAAAGCCCATTAATCCAAATAAAGCAACAATTATTCCTGAAATCGCTTCGGGGATTTCTTCTACTGCTGCAAGGGATCGCGAAGTCCAAATTATAGCTGCAATAGATGTATGTGAAAGTAAAAAAGCTGATATAACCAATAAGATAACTGGTACACGACGAATTTCTTGAGCTATATGGGATAAATATGTTCGGATACCCACATTAATTTTAGTTATCGATTCAATTTTTCTTAACATGAAAATTATTATTATCCCTAATACAGTAATACTCAAAAATATCAAGTACAAATATCTCCACCCTATAATAATTATTTGACCCGCAAGTAATGGTCCAAAACCAACGCCTAGATTAGCAACAGCACCTAACAAGCCTATTTTTTTGGAAATTTTAGGTCCAGGGGTGATATCTGTTAGTAAAGCTATTAAAACAGGATTAACAAAACCAAAACCAACTCCTGCTATGACATTTGCAATAACAAAACCCCTCAACGCGAAGGATAACGATGCTACGATCATTCCTATTCCAAAAATAGATAAACCTAAAAGAATCACCAGAAAACGACCTATAATATCTGATAATGCTCCTGAGAATAGTTGAACTAAGGCAAATGGGAACATAAAAGATGGAATAACAATTAAAAGCGCGTTTTGACTTACTGAAAATTCTAATGCAAGAACACGAAATAAAACTAAAATAACGTTTCCTGTAAGGGGTCCTAGCGCAAAAAGTATAAAGATCATTACTTCAATTAGCTTTGAAGTTTTTTTCGATTTCATATTCACGACGAGTAATCTATTCATTTTTTAACAAGTATACAATAAAAAATATGTGTCTAATATTAAACTCTCTGCTGTTAAAAAATTAAAAAAAAAAAAAGATAATTAGATTTATGATACTTGAACCGATATCTGCGAGAAGAATGTTGTAACGATTATAACAAACAAGATAAGCCCCGCGAGTATAAGGTAGATACGCCTAGATTTTTCGTCAAATTTATCGTTTAAAGCAAAACTCAAAAACGCTATAGCGATAAAGAACATACCTATATTGACTCCAATCCGAGCAACATTTCCTACTATGACTACTTGGTATTCCATCCAATAATATATAAGAGTAGCTCTTTCAAGCTTTACAATGTAATCGTTATACCCGTACAAGCCTTGCATATAATTCATCTCGTTTTGCTGGTTTTCTAGAAGAAACCATGTATAAGCGTTATCTGCGATTGATTTACTGATCATGAGTAATGTGCCAAAAATTATCGCAATTAATAGGCCATAAATTAAGAATTTAGTAGCTCTTTGTTTATCCATCATTGGCAACATTTCATACAAACTTATTTTTCTCTCTTTCTCTTCCGTCCCCATTTTTTATCACCTTAAATAATTTGCTTTTAAAACTGATACTAATGCTGCCATTACGTAAGCTACGATAATGAGCGCTCCTACTAATATGAGAAGATTATTTAAAGCTTCTCCTGGACCATCTACTTTTATAGTGATATCGAAAGTAACATTTGTATCGGAAACAGGACCGGTATTAGTACCATAAACGATTACGTAATAATCACCTGGCCAAGATATCAATGAATCACCTACTCTATCTCCCATAAATTCTATATAGAAATAGATTCCATTGCTAGGTAAAGTTAATGAACTAGCCCCTACTGTACTTCCCGCTGGTGAAGAACCCCAACCAAACTCAGAGTATACAAACTGCAAGCCTGAAATTCCCCCTGGATTGCTATCCAAACTAAACTCTCGGTTGTATACACTTTTAGCTATGATTTTAATTGTGATCGATGAATTTGGATAAAATTCAGAAATCTCTACTATTAGTTTTTGATCTTTACTTAGTGTTACTTGGTAACCGAACGCGTTAGTCAAACCTGTGCTACTATCTTCTTGTATAACTTCAGGTTTTCCATCGTAAAGAGTCATTTTATCAAGTAACATCCCAAATAAAGGACCTAGTACTAGACATGCTATACCTATTCCAATGATAAAGTAAGCGGTTTTCTTTTTTAAAAGTCGACTTATTTTAAACATGTAGACACCTTTAAAGACTTCTTTTTTTTTTATTAGATTCTGGTCACATATATTTAGCACTTTTCGAAATAAAAAACTGAGTTTGGTTTTTATTAACGGATGAATTAAAGTTCTAACGAGAAAATACTCAAAAAAATGTGATGTAAATAAAATCTATGTTTAATTTTTATTCTTAACTAATTTTACTAATTCTTTGTTGATAATCGGTTATGAAAACAGATAAGACTTATTCTGATTATATGTATAATTTTATAGACACAATTTGTAAAAAGTTTGGACCAAGGTATTCTTGTAGCGAAGCTGAAAAGAACGCAAATATTTGGATCAAGGAAGAACTTGATAAATTTTGCGACGAAACCTTCATCGACGAGTTTGAAACTCGACCTGCGCTGTATCCACAAGGATTTATTAAGGTAGCGGGAATCTTGGGAGGCATTTCTCCATTATTTATGCCTTTAATATTTCCATTTCCGATAATATCTTTAATTCTTGTAATCCTCGGTATTACTGTGCTCTATAGCGAGCTATTTCTTATGAAAGAATGGATTGGGTTTCTTTTTAAAACTAAAAAATCTACTAATGTGTTTGGGATAATAAAACCTACAGAGGAAATTAAATTTCGAGTTATTTTTGAAGGTCACACCGACAGTGCAAAAGAAATGAATATCGCAAGTTACAAGCTCCGAACGCGCCAAATAATAGGGAGAGTAGGACTTTACTTTTTATTTCACACAATTATTTTTTCGCTATGGAAATTTATCGCTCAATTAATTTCCGGACCCTCTATTGTAATATTGAATTGGGGCGTAGTTTCTATAATGGTTTTAGATCTTATTTATTTTATCCCGCTTGTTATAATTTATCCCCTTTTTATCTTATTGTTAAAAGGCTTCTTGGGAAAAAAGATCGTTTTAGGAGCAAACGATAACTTATCTGCCTCTGCCGTTGCTGTTGCAATAGGGAAGTACCTAAGCGAAAATAGGCCTAAGAATGTTGAAGTATGGATGGGTTCGCAAGGATCAGAAGAAGTAGGTGATAAAGGAGCTAAAGCTTTCGTTGAGAAGTATAGCATAATGGGAATTCTTGATAATTCTTATACCGTAGTGTTAGAATGTTGTGGAGCGGCAGAAGATATGTTCTTAATCGAAAAAGACATGCACCGCGCAGTCTACAATACGGAAATCAATGACATGCTATTAAAAGCCCATGTGGAGGCAAAGATTGAAAATCCTAACTTATTAAATATTCGAACTGGAAGTCTTAAAATTGGATCGTGTGATGCTTGCCGATATATTCACAAAGGATTTAAAGCAGCAGCTTTGATGGGAATGGAACACGAAAAAAACAGAGCAGTTAACTGGCATTCTGTGAATGATGCTCCCGAAAACATAAATAAAAAGATCCTGCGCGATTTTCTCGATGTTTCACTTAAATTCGTTGAATTAGTCGATAAAAAACTTGCTTAAATAAACTAAAATTTACTTACAATATTAAAAATTAATAGAATAAAAAAAAAATAGATGGGTGAATGTTATTATAATCCCATTTCCTTAATCTTTTCCTGATTAGCTCGCACTTTGTCTGGAGTTAACTTGTACCACGCCCAAAATATAATAGCACCTACGAGAATAAATATCGTAGGAATAAGTGCTTGATGAAAATGTATTCCCCAAATTGCCCTTTCTGGTTGGTTTAATCCTAAAGTTTTATCGAAACCAGTAAGCTCATGAATTAGCGCAAATGTAAGAGCTTGGATTATAATTCCTATTCGACCGAAAAATTGTTGAAATCCCGTATAAATTCCTTCTTCACGTTTTTTGGTTTTTACTATTGCGTTATCGATCACATCTGCGGATACTGGGAAAATCATTATCCAAAAACCTCCCATAGCTATCCCCCATAAAAGCATCTCAAAAACTATTAACCAATAATCTCTATAAAAAGTTATAGGTAATGTAAAAGCTGCCAGAAGTAAAGCAGAAATTAACATAACTTTTTTATTATTTTTAACTCTCTTTGAATATCTCGTCCATAAGGGGGTGGAAATTAATACCCCAACAAGGAATGCGGCAAATACAAAAGTAGAGGCGGTTGGTGGCATTTTAAGGGAATATTTTACTGTGTATTGGACGGAAGCCTGGATTGTTTCTATTAGAGACTGATAAAGCATATAGAATATCATGAATACTATGAATGGCGTCTGTTTTAATGCTGTCCAAAGGCTTTTAAAGAAAGGAGTATGCTCTCGTTCTTCTGCCTGAGAAGACAAATAAAGATCAATTGTAACTTGATCTTCACGTGAGCCTGGAATGGCTAACATGAAACCAACAAATGTGATAATGGCTATTACAAGACCTTGAATAGCAAAAGAAGGGTAGTTTGTTGTTGTTTCTGTAGAATATTCAAATATTAAAGGCGGTAAAATAGAACCTATAGCAACTCCTACAACACCTATCATAATATAGATACCACTAGCAGTTCTTCGCTCCTGAACTGATCGATATTTATCAGCGAATAAGGACTGAAAATTCACAAATAAAATTGAATGAAATGTGTCAAAAAGGCATGTAGTAAAGATAAGCCAGGCGAACAAAATCCATTGACCTGATACTGCATCATAAGTTGGTGGCGTAAAAATAAGCATATAAGTAAAGCCCCAAGGTAGTCCTCCAACTAAAATCCATGGAAATCTTCGCCCCCATTTTTTTGTGAATTTAAAAGGCCTATTTGTTATATATCCTACGATCGGGTCGTTAACCATATTATAAATCGCAAAAACTACGTAGGCCCAAAATATTAACCACACATCTAATCCTAGTTCAGACTCATAAAAAAAGAAACCAAAAGTTGTAAAGGCAATTCTAAGCATCTCTCTAGAAAAGGAGTTAAAACCGTAAGAAGTCATGTCCAACTTACTATGTTTAATATCTAATTCATCTTTTTCCATAATACTAACCAATTTTTTTTAATAAATTATTTATGTATTTTTAACTATTAGATAACCATCTTTTTATAGTTTTTAGTTTCTTACTAGAAAGAA
>JAUWDN010000113.1 GCA_030608765.1 Promethearchaeota archaeon | reverse complement strand
ACCTGACATTGCATTTCTTTTCATTGATTTCTTCGTTACTTTTGGTGTAATGGCATTGCTCTGGATATTTGTTGTTAGACGATCATTGGGCCTTCCAAATGGAAAAGAATCTCTAAAAGATTACATTAAAACAATCGGTCTAAAACCTGATAGAAAAATAGTACGCAATATACTTCTTGGAATTGGTTGTTCAATAATATATTTCATTAGTACATTTATTACTGGTAATATTTTTGGCAATTATATATTCGATTTTAGTGTAATTTTTGGAAATCCAAAAATAATAGGTAATAGTGTCTTTTTTGGATGGTTTCTTTTTGTAATAATGCTAATCCCTGGAATCTGGGAGGAGGTTTCTTTTAGAGGGGTAATTTCTACATTAAATTTAAGGAAATATTCTCGAACTACGGTACTAATTGTCGTATCCATATTATTTGGTTTATTCCATTTCTTCAACCTCTTAATGGGAGGTATTTTGATTTTTACGGGGTTACAAGTAATCTACGCATCACTTTTAGGCTTACTCTTTGGCTATCTTTACATTAAAACTAAGAGTTTAATCCCTTCGATTATTTTACATTATCTAATAGATAGTTTAGGGCAATTATTTACATATGTGTATTTCGATAGTATGGTTGATTTAGTATTATATGCAATTATAGGCGTCGGAATAATCCCTTCTGTTTTAGGAATTTTGTTAGTCAAGCTAGTCGTTAAAAAGGATCCAATTTAACTTAAGCTAAAATTATTAATCTTGGACCTACACTAAACCTATTTCATGATTCATTTATAATATAAGCAATACATATCTGTAAAACGCGCTCAAGGGATTCTTTTTCAATTTTATCCAAAGTATCTGTAGGTTGGTGATAAAATTTAAGCATCTTATTCAGATCCATAGCAGATATATTTACGGCTTTAATTCCTGCTTTTGAAAAGGCGGTAGCATCAGTACCTCCAGTGATTTGACCAACAATTTTCTCGAAAGTGCTAGAACCTCCCATAGCGGAAGCTTTAATTTTGATCTGGGAAGATTTAGCTGCGTTAATAATTTTTTCGACTACAATCTCAGAGTGCTTAGTTCTCGTTGAGGGTTCAAAATCGATAATTGTTATATTGTCCTTACTATGGATCGCATCCATATTGACGCATTCTGCTTCGAATCTTTTTAATTCATCAAAATGCTTAGCTACATACCGAAAAGCGCCTCTTAAACCTGCCTCCTCGCAGCCGAAAGAAATTAATCTAATTTCTGTATTGTTAGGTACTAATTCTTTATTTTTTTTGAGGATTTTACCAAGAGCTAATACAATTGCTACTGCACTTAAATTGTCAACAGCTCCAGGCACTTTGTTTGCCTTTTCTCCAAAAGGAACGAAAAGAAATAACCCTATAAACGCCGGGGTACCTATTAAAAATAAAATTAGAACGAATAAGAAAAATAATTCGTAGAAAAACAAGTTAATTAGAATTAATAGAATAACAACAATTGATACTAACAACCATAGGAACATAATTCCTAAGCCTAAAAAGATCACTATTGGATAACCTATTTTTAAATAAGTTAATAAATTAAATTGTAGTGCGCTATCGTGGTGACCGGAAAAAATTAGGATTTTTTTGACTTCTTCTTCGGGGTAAATTTTCCCAATAACATTTTGTGAATTTCTAGATTTAAATAATGGATCAATAAATTCTCGATAATTAAAAAACTCATTCCATAGAATTAAGAAGGCAATTAAATTGAAACTAAAAGATAAAAATGACATTAAGTATCCCCAATAATTAAATAAATTGAGTGGAATTAGAAAAAACGATATAAACGATAATAAAACTAAAACGACATCAACTTTAATAAATCCTATAAACGCATTGGGGTTACAAGAAAAAGGTTCTAAATCGACATCATCACATACTAGTTCTAATTCCTTTTTGATTATTTCGGCACCTTGAGCCTCTTGTGGACTACATGGCATTCTTGGGCCACATTCATCAATAATAGATTGGATTATTTCATACATGTATTTTGAATCATCTTTAGAAATATTATCATTCAAGATTATCACTCCTTAGCGTTGTTTTTCTAAATTAAAACAAAATTGAGTTTGAGGTTATAAGTTATATATATTTATTTCTTAATGTTTTATTGAATTACTGAGTTAAAAATTATTTTATAATTTTACTTACATAAATGTCGGTATAATAAATAAATCAACGGTGATAGGAATTTCGTTATTTATAAAAGAACAATATGTTTGTAAAGTGTGCGGTTTCAATATGATCGGGTACTTTCCTGAACACTGCCCTTTCTGTGGTACGCTAAATGTAAATTTTATTACAGCAGAAGAATGTTCTGAAAATTATAATATAATTGAAACAGAAGTAAATGATAAAGTAATTCGGTTAAATTCTTCACCCCCTCTTGGATTAGAACATTCAGCATATTGTGTCAAGACAGAAAACCAGATAATTTGGATTGATTGCCCTTCCACCTTCAGTAAAGATATAGATAGAATGGATAAAATCATGTTTACGCATCATCATTTTCTTGGAGCTTCAAATCTATACCGTAGTTATTACTCTGCTTTTTTATGGATTCACGAGGAGGATTCTAAACAAAATCTTGCTCAAAAATATTCTTTCGATAAAAAATTTGGGAATGATTATAATTTTTCTGAAATTAAAGCATATCACATTAATGGTCACACTCCCGGATTTACCATTTATTTATTTAAAGATGTATTCTTCATTTGTGATTATGTATCTGTTTCTGGTGGTAATATGCATTTTAATCCTTACGGTCCACGAAATAAAACTATAGAAGGTGCTAAGGTAATGAATACTATTCTCAATTCGAAGCACGAACTTCGTAAAGTATGTGGGTTTGATTATGTACTTGATTATTCTGATTGGAAATCTAAGTTTGATGATCTTTTAAAGTCTGTGAAGATTTAATTTTCATTTTCGTAATTAATAGCCTTAGTGGGGCAAATATCGATGCATTGTCCACAATAATTACATCTTTTGTTTGGATCTTTAAAGGATACCTGTCTTTTTTCACCAATTATAGTGGGAGGAGAGTAAAAAAGGTTTTCGGGACATTCGTCTACACAATCTCTACATTTTATGCATAAGACATTATCAATTACAATAATCTTCACAATTTTTCATTTATAGTAGTTATATGTTTAAAAAATTATTTTTACTATTTTGAAGTTTAATTTTAGAGGTATCTAAAAATTATAATTCTAGTTAAAAAATGTTTGAAAATGTTTAAGTTTTTTAAGGAAAACTTTTTTACTATTTCTGTCGAAAAAAATATGAATATATCACATTGATATATATTTCTATTTATCGTAAGTGCAATGCACTTGAGAATATAATAATTGAGGTTGAGGAATTGAATGAGTAGTAGTTTAAAAGGATTTAGGGTTGCATGTCCAAAATGTGGAGCCGAAAAGCAAATAAATGTTCCAGAATCACTGTTTCATCAAAAGAAATTTGGTACGGTGAAGATTAAGATCCCACAAGGAGCAGTATGTACAGATCACAATTTTATAGTTTTTATTTCAACTAAAGGACAAATCATCGGATATGATGTAATAGACGCCTCTGTTTCATCAGATCAAGACAGAATTTTGTCAAAAGAAATGATCGATTTAACTCTGGATAAATTAATTGATGCTTTTGGCTTTAACTGTGTAATTGGTTTAATACACGCTAAATTATTCGATTATCCCTCTTTTGTTTTAAGAAGTGAAGAATTTAAGATTAATATAGATCAATTAGACGAAATATTTGATAGATTAATACCTCTTCAGTATCGAAATGGTAATGCTATAAAAGATGTTGAATTCGACACATATGTATTTAATAATCAAAATTACTTTTATACAGCATTCAAAGATAATAATACCGGTGCGTTTTTAATCAATAATCGCAAACATGTTATACACAAACCATGGAAAACAACATGTGATTTCGAAAAATCAATATTGAATAACGCGTTAGGAAGGAAAGATAAAGGCGAACAATTAAAATATTTAGCTCAATATATTAATCAATTTATAAAAGATGTAGAGTTCACTAAAACGCTCTTAGAGAACAGCAAAAGGATTAGTGAAAAGGATTTAATAAAACAGTTAAAGGAAAAGTTAGTAGTGTCTACAATTAATAAAAAACGCGTCTTAATAATAAAAGAATTTATTAAACAAAGATTTTCGAACGAACTAGCCAATAGGATAAAGAACTAATCTAACTCTCTTTATTACAGCCAATTTCTTTTAAGATATTACTTTTCTATGGAAAAGTACTAAAAAGATAATGAATTTATATTTTTCATACTTTATCAAAACAAAAATATATATAAAAACAGACTAAAGTGAATTAAATATGGATTGGGGAATGCAAAACCGATTAGCAAGAATTATAAAGCCTAAATCAGGGCATTGTGTCATGCTTGCTGTGGATCATGGCTATTTTGGTAACATACCGGGGGCTTTAAAGTGTTTTGGAGATCTAAACCCTCTATTTCAATACGCTGATGCGCTTATGCTTACTCGCGGAATGTTGAGAAGCTGTGTTTCTGCCGATTTCGATATTCCGATTGTTTTAAGAGTATCTGCGGGAGCTAGCATGTTAAAAGATCTCTCAAATGAAGAAATTAATGTAACCATTGAGGAAGCGATACGATTAAATGTCTCAGCGATAACTTGCTCAATTTTTGTTGGTGGAGAGTTTGAAAAACAAAGTTTAATGAATTTATCCAAGCTTGTCAATTGGGGGCAAGAATACGGGATTCCTACCTTAGCTGTTACTGCTGTTGGGAGAGAAATGGTTAGAGACGACCGGTACTTAGGAATGGCAAGTAGAATGGCCGCTGAGTTAGGCGCCACTTTTGTTAAAACATATTATTGCGATAATTTTGAAAATGTTACCAGTATTTGTCCCGTACCCGTCGTTATTGCGGGAGGTAAGAAAACACCTGAAAAAGAGGCGTTGCAAATGGCCAAAAATGCTATAAATGCTGGAGCTGTTGGTGTAGACATGGGGAGGAATATATTCCAATCTGATAAACCAATAGGAATGATCCAAGCCGTGAGAGCAATTGTTCACGAAAATGCTTCTGTGGATGAGGCTTATGGCATTTATCAGGATGGCCCAATAGGATTATAATTTTTTAGATTTTAAATTTAATTGACTAACCTACTTTTTTTTTATACAATGACTACCTCAAAAATAGATAATATAGAAATTAGGCAGTTAACAGAAGAT
>JAUWDN010000288.1 GCA_030608765.1 Promethearchaeota archaeon | reverse complement strand
TTATTAGATAATCAAATCTAACAAATTTGAATATGTAGATTCAAAATCCTTTTATTACATTAGTGGATTTTAAAAATTGGAGTTATTTGGTTTTAGTGATTGAAAAAATTAAAATAATTTGTTCTCTTAGATTTTGTTAGATTTAATTTTTAATGGATTAAAAATTAGAATTATATAAGGTAAATATTTTATAAATTTAAGTAAACACCGAAATAATTTACCCTATAATAATAATTAATTCTAAAAAATAGAAGCAAGAAAGTTAAGGGATTCGTAGATGACTAATGTATCTGGAGAGGAATTCTTAAACAAATTATACACTGTTGTGTATAAACTTTATACCATCGCAAACACGCAATCTTATCGCTTTAAAAAAGAATGGGATGAGAATTTTTCATCTTTAAAAGAAAAACCTCACTTAGTTCGCTACATTAAAGTTGAGAAAGAAAAGTTTTTGACAGATGACGATTATAGAATTAAAGTACTAAACACGATAAAGATTTCTTTCGAAGACGGATATCATACGATAAAATCACTCCTAACGGCTTTTTATAACTCTTATTTTAAAGATTCTGAAATTTTTATAAGCAATTTTAACGAAGAAGATCGAACTATCCTTAAATATCTTGTTGCAAAAGAAATTTTAGGTAATTTAATACAATATAATCAGTTAGATCATGAAACAGTTCCCTTAAAATACAACATCTTTGCAAGAAATTATTTATTAATTAAATTTAAAGGTCAGAAGACCACAGAAATTCGTGATAATCTTAAAAAAATTAATATACAACTAAAAGCCCATCAACTTAGAACATACATGCATGAAATAGCCTTAGATGGATTCATTACTAAAAGGAAAAAAGGTAAATATCTTTCCTATAGCTTAAAAAAAGAATTAGAATTATCTGAAGAAGGTAAGAAGACCTACAACCAAACAATTCGTAATTTAGTAGATTGGCCAACCCTATTTTATCGCAGCTATTACAACGTAAGGGAATTAAATGTAACAGTAGATGACGATTCTAAGCATGTAGAGTTCCTCAATAAAGCTTTACAAAAAGCAGCTACGCAAGGTTATATTGCTTGCCAATATGTCTTTAAAAATTTAGTAACGTATTACGAGAAATTAAAAGAAGAGTAGTATCTTTCTGCTGTGAATACTAATCTTACCTAAATTCTTGAAAAACTTCTCGTTTTCCTAACGGGAATATCAAACTCTTCAAGCAACGGAATAAGATGCTTCTTATCTTGAGAATTTGTGCCCTTCCAATCTACTATAAAATAATCTATTTTTTCTAATGTGTTGTTGATCATCAATTTAATTAGGTTCTCGTTTAATTCTTGGATGTGATACTTTGGACAGATAAATGAAAGTGCAATGTTATCGTTGGTTATTAACCTATTAAAATTAGGTGCATAGTGAGTACCACCGAATCCTAAACCAATTTGCTGAGTTTTTTCTTCTTTAAAAATCAGATATTTAAATACTGCGCTAACAATAGCATTCGCTACAAGTTCACCTGCTTCCTTAATTAACCATTCCTGTTTACTACTCCCTAACTCCATAAATATTAAAGGAATATCTAAAGTGGTTGGTCCATGATGAGTTACTTCCATATCTAAAGAAAAATCAGGAATATTGAATTTTTCAATTTGTTCTCTTAATGATTCAAAGCCTGCCTTATGTAGTAGAGCGCTTGTTTTGGATAAATCTTGAGGCTTTCCACCAAATTCCACATTTTTGCTCCAATTACCTGTTGAATGAACTAAAAATGCGGGTCGCGCTGTTTTTGATGTATGTCTACTAGCGAAAATTATTAAATCAGGCGTAAGATTAGTTCCACCAACCTTGAGTTTTTCAAGAAATATTAGGGGTTCCGCTGTCAAACCTAAAAAGATTTGATTATCATTAAGAAAATTATCATATTTCCCTTCAAATGATGAATTCTCTAACCTAAATAACGGATTTTCTTGCCAAATTGCACCAGTCTCTATAAATGAATAATGTTTAGAATTTAAAAACACATCTCGCATATTCATGGAAGCCTTATCTTCTTTCGAATTGATTATAAAGAATTGAACTGAGCACCACCAAATATTTTTAATATAGTTAGCTAATTAATTAATTAATGTAATAATCAAATAATCAAAAAAACAAAATAACAGTTTTAAAAAATCAATTTTATCTTTAAAAGATATCCCTAAATTCTAAAAACCTTTTAAATTAAAATTGTATTAAAATATGTAATGTCAATTAATTTTACATTTATAGCTATCGTTTCATTGGTATTTGGTGCTCTCTTCTTCATTATCGATTTTTATCAGCGTACACATCCTAAACTCAATATTTCCTTAATTGCAGGTATATCTATCTCTTATTTCTTCTTAGTTCTCCTCCCAGAAATTGCTGAAAAGATACCCGTGTTCCCATTTGAACTCACAATTTTCGAGTACCTATTTGTGCTAATTGGTTTCGTATTTGTTCACATTTCTGAAAAATTAATTTTACAAAAGGTAGAGTCTAAATCGCAAAGGAGAATGCGAAAATTAATCGAAAAAGAAAAAATTTTAGAGAGTGTTGAAGAAAATATCGAGAATATATTATCTAAAGAATTAGAAAAAGACGATTTAGACGACATAGCTCTGAAGGACATAGCCCAAACAATAGCAGACTTGCATAAAGGAGGTGAAGCGTTCAAAGAAACAATAAACCGCTATAAGGCTAAGATTCAAACCCACATCAACGAAGATTTAAGCAAACTTCGTTTTTTTACTAATTTTTCGTACCACCTTCTCGTAGGGATTATTGTAGTAGGGTTACTAACTATTGACTTT
>JAUWDN010000267.1 GCA_030608765.1 Promethearchaeota archaeon | reverse complement strand
TTGTATTTTTAATTGAGTATCTTCAAACAAACCTTTTTTTTTAGATTCGCGAATTACATCCAAATACGATCGATATTTATTATGGTCTGAGGTTTTAAGTTTACCAATAGCCGTTATTATTGTATGAAAAAACTCTCTAATCAATCCTGTTTCTTCTATTATATAAAATAAGTAACAATAAGCATTGTAATAACCATCATCAGGTAATTTTTCAGTGAATTCCAATAAATCTGGATAATGTTCTTTAGTTATAACTGCGTCTTTCTCCACGATCTTTAGTATTTCTATAAAAGGCTTATACTTTTTATTGTCTGGAAGTTTATTAATATAATTTAGAAAATGAGGTATATTTAACTTTAACAATCCAGCTTTTTTAGATACTTTAAGGATGAACTCAAAAGTATCATTTTTAACGTAATCGGAGTATTTTTCAATAGCCCCCATTAAAGTGGGAAGCTTTGCTGTCATGGTTCCGTTTTTTTGCAAGATTTCAGCTATTTTTTCAAATGCATGAATCTTGTCATAATCGGGAAGCTTTTCAATAACAGTCAACAAAGTAGAAAAGTATTTTTCTATTTCAACTAAGCCTGCCTTTTCTAGAAGTCTAAATTTATCAAAAAATCCTTGATCTAATGTCTCTAAAAATCCTTGATATATAATTAATCTTAGTTCTTCTCGATTCAAATATTCTAATAACTTTTCTTTAATGATATATTTAATTACTGTAGGATATCCACTTTCGAGTCGTTTTACGATCTCTTCTTTAAACACTCTATTAGCTATTGGATCTCCAACCTCAGCAAGTCTTTTCAACAAGGGAAACGATAAATTACTGTGTAATAACCGAGTATCGTAGTTGTGTTCGTACCACGCTTGCAAGTTCGAGCAATGCCCCCAAAATTCGGTTTCTGGATCAATTTCGTATTCGACTCCTATTTGCCTTTCCTCTGTCCAGCCTAAGATGTCAGCAGCTTCGTCGATAGACTCAATTTCGTCAAATCTCTCGGTCTCATCCATAGGAATGTTTAACAAAATAAATTTACACTGTTCAAAACATTCACCGTTCACGTAAATATTGGTTTGATTGTACTCTAACCTCAAGGAGAGATAACTATTAATGATGAATTCCTTCATGAAAAATTGGAAACTTGTTTGTCTTTTCTGTTATAGTTTATTAATGAATATGAATGTTTAAAAATTCTTGCGTGAGAACAATAAAAGAAGTTTATAGAGTTCAAAATTATAAAGTTATTAGAGAAATATTAAAAAATCGTACTAAAATTTATATTAGAAAGTCCCTTTTTTAAGGAGTAATAATTGTCTAATAATTTAGTTATTCGTATTGTTCAATGAAAGGGTTAAAGAAAAGAAGGGATTTTAAAAGTTCCCTTGAAGAATTATTAAAGGATATTATGGATAATATCGATGGGGTAAAAGCTGCGCAACTATCGGCGGATACTGGTCAGCCTCTTGCTTCAGTTCTACCATCACATACGGACGATTTTCGATTAGCCGCTATGACCGCAGCTCTCTGCTCATTAAGCGAACGCGCAATTGCAGAAATGGATCTTGGCGAGTTTGAACAGGCCTATGTCCAAGGTAAGAAGGGATATTTACTGATTTTGCATGCAGGCGAAGATCAGGTCTTAACCGTCTCAACAACTAAAGAAGTTAAACTTGCACCAATCTTGTACAAACATTATAAGCGTCTCGAAGATGGCGACGAGATAGTAAGTAGTTCAGCTCATTTTTAATTAAATTACAAGAATTTATAAAAAAAAGGAAAACCTTTCTACTTAACTTTTTTATCTTCAATATCAATACCGAATTCTTTTAACCGATCTCGAATTGTGTCGCTAATATCGTAGATTTTTTTTTCTCTTAGGTTAACACGTATCTCAATTATCAAATTTATAAGATTTTTAATGAGGTTATCTTTCTCATCTGCACTTTCAGTCGAAAAAAGTTTTGATTTTGATTTTAAAAAAGGAAAGATTCCAAAAATCGATTCGATAAAATTTATAAAATCAGAGAACTTTTCTTTAAATTCTTGGTTAATATTCAAATTGTCTTGAAGGAGCGCTTTATTTATCTCCCTAAACAGCATTAACATCTCCGCATTTGCTACAGGAGTATCAAAATCATCGTCCATTGCTTCAATAATTTTTGTCTTAGCAACTCCAATTTTCTCGATTAAATTATCGAGTTGTTTCGATTTCGTATCGCTAAATTCTGTATCGTTTACTTTCTTTATAGTGTTAATTAACCGGTTGTAAGTCTTTTTTGCTGGTTCCAAGCTTTCAGAAGTGTAGTTGTTTGAGCTTCTATAATGACTGGAGATTAAATACCAACGAATAACCATAGGATCGTATTCCTTGACAATATCCGCGACTGTAAAAAAATTATCTAGGCTTTTAGACATTTTCTCGTTGTTCACATTTACATAGCCATTATGCAAGAAATATCTAGCAAATTGTTTACCTGAATATGACTCAGATTGCGCTATTTCGTTTCTATGGTGTGGGAATTTTAAATCTTGACCACCCCCGTGTATGTCAATGGTTTCTCCTAAGAAGTTCAAAATCATAACAGAGCATTCTATGTGCCAACCGGGACGACCTTTACCCCACGGACTTTCCCAATAAGGTTCTCCTTCCTTCATTTTTTTCCATAAGGCAAAATCTCTAACATCAAGTTTGTCTTCTCCAAACGCAGTATCTTGATCGGCTATATAGTCTTCTTCTTCGCTTTTCTTCCTGTGATCTTTAACCCTCTGAAGAATAGAATTGTATTTAGGAAAAGATTGAACTGAAAAATACACAGAACCATTTTTTTCGTAGGCGTTTCCTTTTGATATTAATTTTTGGGCAAATTTAATTATAAGATCTATAACTTCCGTGGCGCGAGGATTATGCGTGTCTTTTTCTACGTTCAACATCTGCATGATTTCCTCGTATTCTCCAATGTATCTATTACTTAAAGTCCTAAAATCTACGTTACCTTCTTGAGAAGCCTTGATTATTTTATCGTCGATATCGGTGTAGTTTTTCACGATGGTTACTTCGTACCCTTTAAACTTTAAATATCTATGAATTAAGTCAAAGGCAACGGCAGACTTTGCATGACCGAGGTGGGGCGAACCATAGACCGTTACACCA
>JAUWDN010000037.1 GCA_030608765.1 Promethearchaeota archaeon | reverse complement strand
TTTAACTGATTGTTACGCACATATTCAATAAAGATAAGAGGTAATTCTACAGGCCACTCCTTCATTTTTTCCTTATCTATTAATTGAACTATACCACCATCTTTTTTATGAAAGATTTTCATTTTATTTACCACCCTACCTAAATCCAATCTCCTGTTGATAATTTTTCAGGTATGTATTGATCTGTCAAAAATTCAAATCCAAAAGCGGAAAGTGCTTGAATTTCTGCTTTTATTTTCATTTTTAAAGCTAATTTAAGATCTGTTTCCCACGCTTTATTTTTTTTTACAAAATCTTCGTTTAACAACTCTTTTGTTCTCTTTATATCAGTTTGATTCATTGGAATTCTACAATCATTTGGGATTTTATATTTTTCCAAATCTCTGGTTAAAACTCCTAAAAGTTTAATATTTGGCGTGGCTAAAAATGGTGTTTCGTAGCTTAAACGTTTAGAACCTCGCAGGTATACTGAATGAATATAATGTCCATAAGGATCCGAATCGACTAATGAAAACACGGGTAATTTGAGTTCCTTACTAATTCTTCTTAAAAACATTCTTGTAGCGATATCAGCGGCCCCTTTAGCTGTTAGTATAATACACGGATATTTACGCCAAAATCTAGCTTCCGATAACCTTATCATGGCAGCATCTTTCTCTAAAACCAATATAAATTCTGCGTCTGATTCTAAGATTTCAATATTATCAAGCATGGGACTAATACTCCATCCACCACTCCCTAAACCTTCTAGGTCAATAATATCGTTTCTATCTCTAATCCTAAGACGCCCTATGCATGATCCTTTGGCTGAGGCAACGATATGCGTGGAATTTCTGGTTGTATAAAGCATTGTGGCAACATCTTCAATACATTTATCACTATTTTTTTGATCCCCAAATAATTGAACTGCAGAATAAAATATTTCTCTTTTTGTTGCATGTAGATCTTTAAGCAGTAATTCATTTACTTTTTCGAGCACTTTCATTAATCTTGTAATATCAGCAACACTAGCAAGCGAGTGAAATTGTTTTTCCATAATTTGTTTACCTAAAAGCAATAAATCATTTTCTTCATCCCAAATTATATTTGTATTGCTTCTCGAAGGTAATTTAATAGTAGGTCTTCCTGTAGCATAAATTTTTTCAATAATTGAATCTGTTAATATGTAAATACGCTCTAAAGTTTGTTTTCTATTAAGATTATCAATTTTAACGGTATCTTCAGGTAATTTGATTTCCTTTTTTTCTTCTTCTAAACCCTTCTTCAAGTATTCTTGAAAAAGTTTTTTTGCTTCCTTTATATCCCATTTTTTACTTTCCACTTTACTTGCCATTTTAATCACTATATTTTAACTTCCAATGCTTTTTCCCCATTTTTGTGTCAACTAAAACTAAACCCTTGCGCTCCAACTCTTTTAGTTTGATTTGTAAAAACCGGGCATCCATCATGTCTTTTATTTTCATCTTAAAAATTAGAGATGTTATTGGTTGCCATTCTTCAGATAGAGCTGCTGTTATTTTATCTGTTGTAATGATTGGCAATTGAGTTTGAGTTAGCTGAGGTTGAGGTGGTTGAATTCGTATTGTTGGTTCTTTTTTCGCAATAGGTTGGGGTTTCGCTTCACCCTTCGCAATTTGCAACTGTTTTCTTTTTTCAGCAAAAGTACCGGGTTTAGCAGGTTCAATCTTTAGAGGTTTCTTTACTTCCTTAATTAAGGGAGTAACTTCTTCAGGTTTTCCTTTTTTATAAAATTCTTGAATAATTTTAATAATATCCTCTTTTCGAACTTTAGATGGTACTACTATATTGTTTTCTGCACTATATTCTCTTAATTCGTTAATTGTCCAATTCCTAAGAGTCCTTTTAGTTAAAATTTTTTGGCTAGGTGTTATTGTCTCAGGAAGGATTTCTTCTTTTTCACTCGTTTCTTCCCATTTGACTTCAACTTTTTTATATATACCTTTATCAGTTTCTTCCTTTACAATTGGTTCTGGTTTCTTTTCTGTAAGTTTAGGAGGAAGTTTTACTCCAATTGCATCTATCATTAACTTTTCTAATTCTTTTTCTGAAATCTTCCCTTTATATTTGCCATCGCCTTGCGAAACGATATTAAAAGTACTTTGAACGAATATTGGAATATATTTTTCAATTAATCCTGCTCTCCTTTCGTTTTTTCGAATATTTGCTTTTCTATTAAGGTATACTCTTAATCTTCTTCCTATTGCCTCAAGACAAAACTTTATTTCTTTGAGTAAATCCCCGTCTTCAGCTAACGCATTCTTCGATTGCGATTTAAACATCAAATGAACATAAGGACCTGAAACATTAACTAAAAGTTTGATTGGTCCCTTTGGAAGATTGTTATCATAAGTATCTAATTTATAATTTTTCCAATTTACTGACTGAACAGCTTTAGTTATCGCACAATCGGCACTATCTCTTAGTTTAGGGGTTCTGTTTACAAAACGTGAAAGCACATCTCTAGAACGTTTAGGAGTATCAAGTTTTTTTGAATCGTTGCAATAAGCCAATGCTGCTTCAACAACATACGCTAAACCTTTACCTGAAGTTGGGGGTCTTGTTTCTGCGCTTATGAAATCATCATCTTTCATATAATTTTCCGTGAAGAACTCAAATACTTCTTGATATGAGTCTTTTAATGCTTCAGTAGATGATGTTATTTTTTTTTGAATGGTCTGTTGAAATTGATCTGGTTCTATGAATTGATCTTTAATATCAACACGGGCTAATATTTTTGAGTTAAAAATATTGATATCTTCAACTCCAACAGTACCACCTTCCAGGGGTACGCTATCCAATGATGATTTTTGTTTTTCATTATCCTTTTTTATCTCATCTTGCAATACTTCAAATGAAGTTTTTTGATTTTCTATAGGATCATCGAAATAATCGACATTATCTGATATTTTTAGTCCAATTTCCTTGATTAAAGTGCTTTCTAGAACGATATCACCGACTGGGATTGCCGTATCAGTCGGAGGATTCATATATTTAACAGATTTGAAAGCGTGAAAGAGAGCATTAAATTGTTCATTTGTTAATTCAGAGGGTTTTGTTTTTGTAATTTGTACCTCATTAACCAAATCTTCAAGATCGGTTCTTTTTTTTAATTTCTTAACTTCTACCAATCCTTGATTAGCACTAAAAGTCTTGTCTAAGTCATTTTTGATTTTTTCCCTTTCTTCAATAATGCTACCTATCTCTTTTATTATTTTCTCAATGTCTTTCTCTATTTTTTTTTCATCTTTTTTAGTTTCAGATTTCTCAATACGAGTTTGATGTTTTTTGATTTCTTTTGACAGTCTTTCTAAGTTTTTATCATATTGGTTATATTTCTCCAAAGCCTCCCAATAGCTATTCTTCAACTCTTCAGAATCGACTTTGTAAATGATCAATTTATCTCTTGGTTTTGTTGAACGCCCAAAAACTCTTTTTTCGAATTTAAAGAAACTAATAACATCAGTTTTTTTCACTAATTTGTTTACAAATCCATTTTTAAGGATCAAAATGGATAATCTATCTTGTAAATTTCTTTCAGCTATATTTAGAATCTCCTTAGCATTTTTTGAACTCATTCTGACAAAATTATCTTGTAAAAAAGCTGAAATTGTTAAGTTTTCTGATTTTGTCAAGAGGTCTTGTAAATCCCCTATATTAGTTGATGATGGATGTGGCTTTGCATATTTTGGTTGTTTAGGAAAACTTGAAACTAATCTTCTATAAATCCATTCTTTTCCAAAAGGATCAATAAATATTATAGTTATATGGGGATTCAATAGTGCAGTTTCTTTAATATATGTATCAACATAACCCCTAACATATTTTACATTTAAATAATTTAATTTGATATAAGTCCCGTGCATAAATTGACTATCGACTTCAGTTGGGCGAATTAGATATTTCTTTTCGTTCTTTGAAGTCGTAAAAAATTCTGAAACCGTGGCATAGATAGAATTTTTAGATTTTGATACTGCAACAATGGGTTTTCCTGTTGTATTTTGAGCGTCGCTGAATGCGCTTGGAGCACCGAACCCTTGACTCCCGCGAGTTTGTTTCAATTCAAGACTTTTTGAAGAAGCGAGATATTTTCCAAACTTACGCAAATCTACTTTGTGCATACCTATACCATTATCAAACATTTCAAATGTATAACTCATAACATTCCTTTGTGATAACTCTGATGTTAAAAAGGATGCAGCTTCAGATTCTCTCAATCGAATTATAACAAGTGGTTCAATATCAACAATCGGTTCAACAGGTTTTAAAATTTCGTTCATATCTTCTATAATCCGTTTTACTTCCTCCTCAACCTCGATTTCCTCTTTATCAACAATTTCCCCAGATTCTTCTTCCTTATCTTTAGAAGTATCTACTTCTGGTTCAGACGGTTCTGTAGGCGCTAAGCCAATTTCTTGCATTAAAGTCAATTTTGCTTGATTATTTAAAGGTTTATCAACTTCGTCTTTTCTTGCTTCCTGAAGGATGGATAAATTCTCTAAAGTCAATTCTTGATCGAGAGAAAATTGAATTCTTGAATCGCCTTCACTTAATTCTTTCCATTGAAATTCTTCTATCGCATCTAACGCATTATCTAAAAATTCCGAAGCATATTGTTGGTGTTTCCAATACCCAAACTCAAAACCCACTAATTGCGTGCGCTTTCTCATAAACTGGGCGATCGTACCTTGCTTTATTCTGCCTTCTTCATCAGAGGTCATTTCATTTACACCTTTCTAATATTTTTATAATAAATTTGATCTAATTATACATTATTATTTTTATAGATATTATTATTAATATTGCACGAATAATCTAATTCTTACGCAATTCAATCAATTTTTCAAAATGTATTTGGTCAATCATTTTGAACAGAAATTGATTTACTATTTAAATCTTTTCTTTAATTGAAAAAATTTATTAAGGATTAGTAGACTAATTGTTAACTTCTCTGGTTCTATAATTTTCTAAAGCCACATCAATAATTTTTGATGCTACATATCTTTTCGTATGTTTTTCAATATGTGTTATGTGCTTTTCTTTATTTATTATGTATACTTCATTATCCTTACTATTGAAACCGATATCTTCGCGTCCCACATCGTTAGCGACGATAAGATCTGCCTCAGATTTTAATAGTCGGTTGTAAGCACGATCGATTAATTCGGATCGAGAAACATTTATTTCTGCTTTGAATGCAATAATAAAAAGTTTATAATCTTTCCTTCGCGCTACATTCAATATTTTAGGGGTTAGCTTCATGTTTACCTTCAATTCTTCTACTTTATCAGAGGAGATTTTTCCCTCAACATATTCAGTAGGTTTATAATCAGAGATTGCAGCAGCAGAGATAAATATATCATAGTTTGAATACGAGAGCTCATCTTTGATATTTTTAATAAAATCATCAGCTGATTCGACATGAATTGTATTTATATAGTCTGGTATCTTCACCATACATTCACCTGCAATTAAGAGTACTTCAGCACCTCTCGCTGAAGCCTCTTTAGCAATCTCGATACCCATTCGTCCAGACGATTTATTAGATAAATACCTTATATCATCTATCGCTTCACGACTCGGACCAGCTGTTATTAGTACTTTTTTGCCTTCTAGATCTTTTGTTGTGATTATTAAATCTAAAACTCTATCAATTATATCATCCATCTTTGCAATTTTAGCCTTTCCTTCCGATAATCGCGGCCCTAATACATCCATGCCATATTCCTTCAAAAGAGAGATGTTTTTTTCAACTATAGGATGATACATGCTTTCATGCATAGCAGGAACTATCACAATAGGTATAAAAGAACCAAAAGCAGTCGATACCATTGTAGTAACTGGAGTATCATCAATACCATTAGCAATTTTAGAAATCGTGTTTGCCGTTGCAGGACAAACTAATATTAGATCTGCTTTCCCACTCGCATTAGGTCTATTCCCCCCCAGAAAAACATGCTCAACTGCTCCAGTTAATTCGGTAATTGCGGGATTTCCTGTTGCCCAATGCATTAAGGAAGGTTTAATTAATTCTGTAGCTGCCTTTGACATAACAGGAATTACTTCAGCCCCTAAGCGCATTAATTCTCTCGCAATTATAGGAGCGTTGATTAATGCAACGGAACCAGTTAAGCACATACATATGGTTTTTCCTCTTAATATCGTCCCTTTACTTTCTATAATGTCCTTGGAAGGATGACGTAATGGATGTTTTACCATCGTTCTAATGTTATTTTTAATTAATATGGTTAATAAAAATATATATTCAATTTAAAAATATTGCAATCATTTAACTCTTTTTCCAATTTAGATGATAATTTTTTGACATATCTTACATAGTTAGTACGGTTTAAATTCATGAAATTTACTTTAAAACACACTATTTTCAAGAACATAGTAATTAATAGGATTTAGCATACGATTAGCGGAAATTAAATATTTTTGTTTTAATTGATATTGGTTTATTCCGGGTCACGATGATGTTTATGGTGAATTACAATTAAATTAAAGATTCTCTTTAAGCACATTTATCTTTAAGTTAAGTTTAGCGCTATAGTTAGATATCTTATTAAAGAAATCTTGATTGATAGGTTTGTTTAGATCTAAGTTTAAAATTTTGAAAAACTGGTTACCATAATAGGTATTTACCAATTCTGACATGTTATACATTATTGTATCTTGTTCAGTAAATTTATATACCCGCGAATGTTCAAATTCTTCTTTTCTGATTCTGAGTATCTCATTAGAATATTTTACATAGGGAGTGTGCCGTATCTTTTTAAGATCAAATATATTGGTACTTCCCACCACTCTTTCTTTGAGAAGTTTTTTTATGGTTGAATGAACTCTACTCGTTAACTTTGTTCGAAATTCATCCAGACTACTAACATAATATAGTAGGTCTTTAATTATTTCACCATATGGTAATTCTAATCCAGCTAATTCGGTAGATAAATTTAATAGAATTATGAATTGATTTGTATTCTTTTCAGGATTAGTTTTGAGTGTTTCATAAATAAACTCTTTCTCCTTATTTATGAAATTAAACAAAAACTTTCTAAATGCTTTTAAAAACTTACTATAATTTGGGACAAATTGCTTATAAGGTTTGTCTAATGCTATTTCATACGCTTCAAATGGGCTTATTTTTTTACTAAGAACAGACTTAATTAAACCTAAGGGGTAATATCCTTCGATGAATGCTATACCTTTCTCAATACTGCTAATAGCATCCTTGAATGAACATTTTGTGATAACACTAATTGTTTTGATAATATTTCCTTCGATTTTTACAGGTGTCTTTTGGCAATAACACAAATCAAATGGCTTTAAATCGTGATAGAGAGGCGTATTTTGATCTGGGATAACAATTTGTGCTCCGTAAGCATTAACTAAACTACCATGTCTCGGCTTATTAGCTAAATCCCATTCAACGATCATAAGATCTTTAATACTTGAGTAATCCTGATCAATATCGTAGTTATATTCTATTGGTTTGCTTATAAGTGAGAAAACATCAATATAGTTAATTTCGTAATCATTATCTTCCCCCCAGAACTGTTTTTTATAATAGAAAATATCGGGAAAGTTGTGTAAATCGTCTAAAAACAATTCTTTAATTATTAGGTAATTAACTCCTAT